>JAISXG010000081.1 GCA_031270605.1 Oscillospiraceae bacterium
TTAGAACTTTTCAGGCATAGGGTAATTTTATAGAACTGAACCTAATGGTTTAGTTTTTGTAAGGCTTTTTTTCATTAGTCAAGCCTAATAAATAATCTGTACTGGTGTTATACAATTCCGCTAACTTCATAAGAGCCAAATTCGGAATATCTAAAATACCGGTTTCATAACGCGAATATGTTGCCTGTGATACGTTTAATATTCTCGCTACTGTTTCTTGTTTCAGGTCGTTATCTTCCCTTAAATCTCCCGTATTCGCAAACGCATTTTTATCACCCCAAGAAAAAATATAGCACTCAAAGTATATCGACTTGTCGAAATATACGGAAAACGCATAAAAATAAAACATAAAAAACAAAAAGCTAACTGAGCGCCCGACAGGGAGGGAATAAAATAAAAAGACCGTCAATCCAATTACGAAAGACGGTCTTTCACCTTATTAAAATTTGCTAAACTCAATAGATTTGATTTTTACAATGCCCTCTCGCTTGCCTTTTTCCTTTTCGTTCACAACATCAACTCTGTCAACAAATTCAATTAAAAATTGCCTTTTTTCCTCGTTGCTTAAATGTTCCCAATTTTCTTTCAGGTTTTTAATAATGTGTTCTCGCTTAATGGTTGCTTCCTCATCAACGCAATCTTGAACGCTTGCGATTGTTCCTGAAATTTGCTCTTTTTCCTTATCAATGCTGTTTTTTATCAGCTTGTAATTTTCAAGGTCAATATCGCCTTGTATATAACTGTTTACTAATTCCTTTTCCCTGCGCTCTAATTTATCAAGCTGTTTTTTAAGTCCGTCAATGAGGTCAAGGTTCTGGTTCTTGATTTCCTGCTTCATGGCAAGCTGAATTTCATCAAGCGTGTCAAAATCTTTAAAACTATTTATATGCTCAATAAATGCTTCTTCAATTTTTGACTGGCTTGCTTCGCTAGCCGTACAGGATTTGTTATAACGGTTTTGGCAGCGATAGCCAACACGGGAAAGGGTTCTGTCGTTTTCGTCCTTTTTGTAATCCCCATGCGCCAGCATTTTGCCACCGCATACACCGCAAAAGACTATTCCTGCAAAATAATTTTCTTCTTTCGGGTGCTTCTTATATACCTTTACAGCTAAATTTTTAATCAAATTTTGCGCTTTCGTATACAATTCTTCTGAAATGATAGGCTCATGTAAGCCCTTTGTTTCAAAATATTTCTTCGGGTCATTCGTTGCGTATCGGACCTTACCTATGTAATTGCAATTCGTTAAAAGCTCCTGTATAGTTGGCGCATACCAAACAGTGCCCTTTTTAGATGGTATGTTTCGATTGTTTAAATCTGTCGCTATGTCAAAATATTTCATATGCCTGTATACAAACATTTCAAATATTTCTCTTACTATAACCGCTTCTTTTTCATTGATTGTCTGTACTTTTTCGCCGTTTTTTCTGTCATATCCGTAGCTTGAAATATTACAAGCAATGGTATAGCCCTCTTTTACTTTTCGTTCACAGCCGAGCCTTACCCTTTCAGAGATATTTTCTCGTTCAAATTCGGCAAATATTCCGATTATTTTAATAAACATTCGTCCTGTGGCTGAATGTGTGTCTATGCTTTCATTTAAGGAATTAAAAGCGCACTCATACTCATTAAACAGGTTTATGAGATATACTAAATCGCTTATACTGCGTGTTAAGCGGTCGATTTTAAAGACAAGAACATTTTTAATATGGCCTTTTTTAATATCGTCAATCATTCTGTTCATATCGGGTCGCTCCGTGATGTTTTTCCCACTGATACCGGGGTCTATGTAAACATCATAAACAGGCCAGCCTTTAATTCTTGCATATGCCTTTAGTTTTTCCTCCTGCGCTCTGATTGAATAGCCCTCTTGCGCTTGTTCTTCGGTCGATACCCTTAAATAGATAGCTGTTGGAGAGCAAAGGTCTATCTCTTCCATATAAAGGTCTTTTGTTTCGTTCCTTGCGGAAATTAACTCTTTTGCTTTCATAATAAATCGCTCCTATCAATTCTTTTTGATAGTGGATTTATCGCTTTCTCTTTTTTCTCGTTCCTCTCGCATTTTTCGTGGAATAGATGTCCTCATGAAAAATTCCAGCATTCGTATTTGTAATTCTTTCGGCAATGCTATTTTTTCTCTTTCGTTCTCCATCTTCATCACTCCATCAACTAAATTTCTATTTACAATTATATTAGCTAATGGTATACTAATATGCGAAATAATGCGAAAATCGCATAACTTGCGGCGTTTCCACCTCTGCTATGCGATACTGGTCTTTTTTAGGTCTAGGCAAGCAAAGAAATTTTACAAAATTCCCTTGCATAGTTTTATTTTTATTTGTATAATAACCTGAGTATTAAAATTGGAGGAACAAAAATGTTATTGAATTTTATGCAGACAGTGCTGACGACCGGCACCAGCGGTGCGACCAATCAAAGAAGCATGTACGGCACCCTGATTATGATGGGCGGCCTGTTTGTTGTTATGTATCTTTTCATGATCCGCCCGCAAAAGAAAAAACAAAAGTCCGAGCAAGACATGCGTGATTCGATTCAAATCGGCGACGAAATCACGACCATCGGCGGCATTATGGGCCGTGTTGTGACGGTGAAAGAGGATTCGTTGATTGTTGAAACCGGGGCGGACAGAAACAAGCTGCGCATCACGCGCTGGGCAATTCAGACCAATAACTCCGCAGAAGAGCGCTCAGAGGCTGAAAAGGCCGCCGCGAAAGCGATCAAGGACTCCGAGCGTGCCGAGCGTGAAAAAGCCGTGGGGCCGGAAATAAAAGAAAAGAAAAAGCGCCGTTCCAAAAAAAGCGAAGACGATACCTGATTACAAAATTTCAAATAATGCCTTGATATCCGGAAGTATTTTTTCCGGATATCATTTTTTTTGAATAAACCGTACAACCTTATCATATTTATGAAAGAGGACTTGCCGGTTTTGCGGCAGGGCGTGTCATTATGATGAATATGTGGAGGTTGGGTTATGAAAAAAAGCAATGAAAAAAAGAAGAAGGCGGCGCCGTCATCCATAAAATCGCTGGTGGTTCCGCTGATTACTTCCTTCTTGAGCGGAATGATTGTGTTCTTTGTATGCCTCTCTCTCAGTTCGGCGCTGGTCGTGAATCAAAACATGGCGTTTGACAAAATGTCAATGCTGCTCATGGTGTCGTGCATTTTGTCCGCCGTGGTCGCCGGGTTTGTGCTTTCGCGCAACATGCAGGTGAAGGGGCTGGTCGCCGGGGTGCTCGCCGCGCTGCCGCTGATGCTGGTCGAAATTCTGATTATCATCAGCATGTCGGACGGGCATGTGAGCGGCACGGTGTATCTGTTGATTCCCACAATGCTTGTCGCCGGAGCGGTCGGCGGCGTGAGTGCGGTGAACATGAAACCGAAGAAGCGCAAAAAATAAGCAAAAGCATTGAAATTTGCCTTTTGCTGTGGTATAATCAATAACATGAAGAGATTTTGAAAAGCCTGTTTTTTTTAATGACAGGCTTTTCAATCGCGACAGACGCGGGCTTGGTTTTTCTTGGCAAAATCTCTTTTTAAGGAAAGGACGACCAGTATCATGAAACATGTGAAAACGATCAACAACGCAAACCTGAAAGAAAGCGCGCACAAGGGCGGCTGCGGTGAATGCCAGGCTTCCTGCCAGTCCGCCTGCAAAACCTCCTGCACCGTCGCGAATCAGGACTGTGAGAAGGAATAATCAATAAGCAGGTTGAAAACATTGATACACGCATATCAACTCAACGGATATAACATAGCTTTGGATAGTAACAGCGGGGCCGTGCATCTTTTGGATGACACGGCTTATGATTGTTTGGCCCTGATTGACGGGGATGATTTTTCGCCTGAATGCCCCGGGCATATTTTGCAGGCTCTGGCTGAACAATATGCGCCGGAGGTAATCAAAGAGGCCTATTCTGATTTATTTGCGCTCTATGAGGCAAAAACACTTTTCAGTGAGGACACCTACGCCCCCTTTGCAGAAGCCATGGGCCCCGCGCCCGTGAAATCCATGTGCCTGAACGTGGCGCATGACTGCAACCTGCGCTGTGAATACTGTTTTGCGTCGCAGGGCGACTTCGGCAGGGGCAAAAAGCTCATGCCGTTTGCGGTGGGCCGCGCGGCCATTGATTTCATGGTGAAAAACTCTTTCGGCCGCCGCAACCTTGAGGTAGACTTTTTCGGCGGCGAGCCGCTGATGAATTTTGGGGTGGTGAAGCGGATTGTGGACTATGCCCGCTCCATTGAAAAAGAGCACAAGAAGAACTTCCGTTTTACGATCACAACCAACGGCGTTCTGCTCAACGATGCAATCATTGATTATATCAACAAAGAAATGGTGAACGTGGTGCTTTCGCTTGACGGCCGCAGGGATGTCAACGACAATATGCGCCCGAGCGTCAACGGCAAGGGTTCTTATGACGTGATCGTGCCGAAATATCAATCGCTTGTTGCCCGAAGAGGCGGCAAACAATATTACCTGCGCGGGACATTCACAAAAGAGAACCTTGATTTTTCAAAGGATATTCTTCACATCTATGAAGACCTCGGCTTTGACCAGGTTTCGGTGGAGCCCGCGGTGCTTGCGGAGGATGTGCCCTTTTCGCTGCGCGACGAGGATTTTGACGCGATCGCGGCGGAGTATGAGCGCCTTGCGGATATTGTGATCGCAAAGAAAAAGGCGGGGGAAAAGCTGAACTTTTTCCATTTTCAAATGGAGCTTGACGGCGGCCCCTGCGCCATCAAACGCCTGCGCGGCTGCAGCTGCGGCAACGAATACGTCGCGGTCACGCCCGAGGGCGACATTTATCCCTGCCACCAGTTTGTGGGCGAGGACGAATGGAAGATGGGCAATGTGCTTGACGGCACACTGAACGCCGAAATGAAACAAGAATTCGCAAAGGCAACTGTATACTCTAAACAAGACTGCAAAAACTGCTGGGCAAAGTTTTATTGCAGCGGCGGCTGCAACGCGAACAACCACCAGTTCAACCGCTCGATCTACAAGCCGCACAGGCTTTCGTGCGAGCTTGAAAAGAAACGGGTGGAGTGCGCAATCATGATCAAAGTGGCGCTGCTGTAAGATGCTTTTCGGTCTTGCCTTTTTTTCATATTTATGTTATTTTAAATATAACGATTCTGTTATGGATTTCAAACACGTTCTGGTGTGAAAGGAATGAACATTTTTATGTCTTTACCCATTGCGATTCAGCTGTATTCCTTGCGTGAGGACGCGAGTGAGGACTTTTTCGGTACGCTCAAAAAAGTCAAGGAACTGGGCTATGACGGCGTGGAATTTGCCGGCCTTTTTGACAACGAGCCCGAAATGGTCAGGGCATTTTGTGAAGAGATCGGCCTTGTGCCCCTCTCCGCCCATGTGCCTTTTGACGCGCTGATTTCAGAAACAGATGCTGTGATTGCCGAGTGCAGGGCGCTTGGCTGCAAATATGTGGCGGTACCTTATGTGACGGAAGAAAACCGCCCCGGCGCAGAGGGATTTTTTGCCGCCATTGACGCGATCTGCGAGGTCGGCAGGGCATGTGCCACCGCGGGGCTGCAGCTGCTTTATCACAATCACGATTTTGAGTTTGTGAAGGTCAACGGCGAATACGGCCTTGACGTGATTTATTCTGAAATCGCACCCGAATACCTGCAAACAGAGATCGATACCTGCTGGGTGAACGTGGCGGGGGAGGACCCTGCGAAGTATGTTGAAAAATATACCGGCCGCGCGCCCGTCGTGCATCTCAAGGACTTTTTCAAAAAAGGCTCGGGCGGCAAGCTTTATGAGCTGATCGGCCTTGACGATGACAGCGAGGAAGCGGGGGAGGAAACCTTTGGCTTCAAGCCTGTTGGCCACGGCCAGCAGGATATGCCCTCAATCCTTGCCGCCTGCGTAAAAGCGGGCGCTTCGTGGGTCGTTATTGAGCAGGACCGTCCGGACGGCGACAACGAGCCGATTCGCGAGGCCGAAAAAAGCATCGCCTATCTGAAGTCCATTGTATGGTAACACCATAAAGAAGAAAAGCTTGCAGCGACAAAACTGCAAGCTTTTATTTGTTCGTGAGCAGTGCCTCCAGCTGTGTCCATTCTGAAAGCTCCCTACTTATCTTTAACAAATAATCCAAGTGAACAGGGTCTTTTATTAAGTATTTCCCCGCCCGGCGTACTGCCCGTACAAATTGGGATCGGAGTCGCGCATATTCCCGCGCAAGCGGGCAGGCATGCTTTGCCCGTGGGTCATAGATCACACTCACGCGCACCTCTCCCGCTTCTGTTTGCGTCACAAGCGGAAACAGAGGAAACAACCGGCACGCAAGCGGGCGCAGATCTCGCGGGCATGTCCCGTTGCAAACGAGCAGGGGATAACCGTAATTGCCGTCTGTTGCCTTCAGCGTGAACTCCGGAACACTTCCGAGCTGCTCTTCTTCAAAGGGAAAAAGCCTCATGCCGGTGTTCTCGTCGCCCCGGCAGCAGCTTTGCGCGCAAAGGCGGCCGCAGTTTTTTTGCAGCGGCGTTGTTTTTCTGAGCAGGAAATATGCGGCTTCAAGCGATTTGTTTGCCATAAAACAGCCTGTCCTCTCCAAAAATAAAAACCGCCGTACCGCAGCGGTTTTTATCTTTGCTTATTTGCAGTCAAAAACGATTATTGACCCGAAACTGTTTCCGAAGTGGTTTCAGATGTCGCTTCAGTTGTGCTGCTAAGGAAATCTTCGAGCATTTGGGCAAGATCAATGAAACCTAATGTATTGAGGATAAAAGCCAATTTCACGAACATCTTGGCAAACCAAGCAGTAACGCCTATCATAAAAGAACCCTCCTTTCCTTTTACAACTAAATCCAATGATTCATATACATCATACCAAATCCCGTTTGAAAAAGCAAGGGGGTCTTGGCCTAAAATAACATTTTTTCATCGACGGGGTGTCTGATTTTGTGAGGGTTTGAAAGAATATTTTCCGGCTTCTGCCGGAATTTCTTGCATAAAGCCGTGAGATATGATACTATATAAGGCATTGAAACGATATAATTGTAGTGAGGCTTTGCGGCATTCCGCGCGGCCTTGCAGGCGGTTGCCTGCGTGTGAAAGGGGAGATTGAATGAAAATTGTCCTGGTCATTTTTGGCGGCAAATCAACCGAGTATGAGGTCTCTCTTGCCTCTGCCATTTCTGTTATCAACAACATTCCCAAAGATATTTATCAGGTTCTCACGCTGGGCATCACAAAAGACGGCAGCTGGTTTTTGTTTGAGGGCAAAACAGAAGAAATTGAGAGCGACACCTGGCATACAAGCATTTCGGCGACCCCCGCGGTGATTTCGCCGGACGCAAAAGAAAAGGCGTTGCTCGTGTTTCGTGAGAGTGGCGTTGAGCGCGTTGCGGTTGACGTGGTTTTTCCCGTGCTGCATGGCAAAAACGGCGAAGACGGCGTGATTCAGGGCCTGTTTGAGCTTGCCTGCCTGCCTTATGTGGGCTGTGACCTCATCTCCAGCGCAGTTTGTATGGATAAAGTCTTCACAAACACACTGGCAGACGCGCTGCGTGTGCGTCAGGCAAAGTGGCTGGCAATCAAAAAATTTGACTATGCGCAATCGGCAGGAGAGTTTGAAACGCAGGTCACTTCTTATCTCGGTTTTCCCTGCTTTGTCAAGCCGGCCAATGCCGGTTCTTCTGTTGGCATCAGCAAGGTGAAAACGCCGGATGCGCTTGCGCAGGCAATGGCGGACGCGTTTGTGCATGATCATAAAGTTTTGGTTGAAGAGGGCATCAACGGCTATGAGGTCGAATGCGCGGTGCTCGGCAACGACGACCCGCTGCCTTCGGTTGTGGGGCAGGTCATTCCCAGCAACGAGTTTTATGATTATTCGGCGAAATACATAGACAATGCCAGCGAGCTGATCATTCCCGCAAGAATATCGCCCGAGAGCATGGAAGCGGTGCGCGCCTGTTCGGTGAAAATTTTCAAGGCGCTTGGCTGTTCCGGCCTCTCCCGTGTGGACTTTTTTGTGGAAAAGACGACCGGCGAGGTTTATTTTAACGAAATTAACACGCTGCCGGGCTTCACTTCCATCAGCATGTATCCAAAGCTTTTTGCGGAGCTGGGCATTTCTTATCCCGAGTTGCTGGACCGCTTGATTCGCCTCGCACTTGAGAAACAATAGCATAAAACGAAAAGGATTATAATGAAAAAAGACGTTTTAATTAAAATGAAAGACAAGCAAACTGTGAACGGCGAAGTGGAAACAATGGAGTTGATCACAAAAGGGGAGCTGGAGGGTGACGCCGAGGATTACACCCTTGTGTTCACAGAGCGTTTTGATGAAGAGTTTGAGTGCCTCACGCGCCTGCGGGTGCAAAACGGGCAATGTGTCACAATGATTCGCAGCGGCGCCTATAATTCAGAGATGATCATCGAGCACAACAAACGCCACAATTGCCATTATGTGACTCCATACGGCGAATTTTTGATCGGCATTTTTGCAAAAGGCGTGCGCTCGGCATACACCAAGGACGGCGGCACGCTGCATCTGCACTACACCATTGATTTTTATTCCGGCCTCGCGGCAGAGAATGAGATGACGGTCAATTTTGAGCCGTTTTCATCCTAGAGCCGCCGCTTGGCTGCCACAGGATATTATTTGATAACAGCATGCTTTTCAGTTTTTCGCCAATACTGAGTTTGCCGCCAAATCAGATTGAAAGCGAAGCCTTTGCGAAACAAAACCTGATTCGGTGCAGATTTTTACTTTCACGCGAAGCGCCGAAATCAGCGCATAAAATGTGCGGGACTGAAAAATATTCCGGATTCTACGAAAGGATGGTCATGTAAAGCTCATGGCAACCAAAGAAAAAAGCGAATTAAAAACCATTGCGACAAACAAAAAAGCGTTTCATGACTATTTTATTGAAGAGAGTTATGAGGCGGGTATTGAGCTGTTCGGTACCGAGGTCAAGTCCATCCGCAAGGGTAAAATCAACCTCAAGGACGCATGGTGTTCGGTTGTGAACGGTGAACTGCTTGTCAACGGTATGCACATTTCGCCCTATGAGCACGGCAATATCTTCAACCGCGAGCCTCTGCGCGTCAAGCGGCTTTTAATGCACAAAAAAGAAATAGCAAGACTTTACGGCTTGACAAAACAGCAGGGCTATGCGATAATTCCGTTGTCGGTATATTTCAAAAAAGGCCGCGCGAAGGTGCAGGTCGGTTTGTGTAAGGGCAAAAAGCTCTATGACAAGCGCGATGTTGCGGCGAAACGCACTGCCGAGCGCGACATTGAACGCGGGATGAGTGAGAAAAAGCGCATGTATTGATGTAATTTCGGGCTGAAATTCAAAGAATTCGTATTTTAAGCATAGGATTTTGCTGTTATTCCGGCAATGAAAGGATCTTTTCAGGCGGGCTTTATAATTTTGCAAACAATATTTTTAAACATGTAACCTCTCAACTGACTTTAATACCTCTTTCTTGAATATGGGGATGAAAGGATTTCGACGGGGGTTTTGAACTGAGATAAGCGAGCAGCGGTGCGGGTCCGCTATAAAATCCGCAAGTTATTAAAATAACTAACAACAATAAAACTGTACTCGCAGCTGCTTAATTAGCGCTGCCGTTCCAACCGGGAGCACCGCGGCCCGGATTGGAGCGTCATTTAGCGGTGAACGTGAACAGGGCAGCGTCTCGTAACCTGTCATGACACACGGGGCTACCCGCACATGTTGCCTGCCGTTTGGCGGCGTGTGAGGGGAATGTTATAAAGCGGCTACGCTCGTAGAAAGTTTTGGGAATGGGCTTTCGGACGCGGTTTCGACTACCGCCATCTCCACCAATAAGCCGCAGATCCTTGATATATAAGGCTCTGCGGCTTTATTTTTTGTCTGTACACGATTTTATTCAGGATTGCTATTGCGCGTTCCTCTTCGCGGGGGTATAGGTGCGCATATGTGTTCCATGTAATTTCTATTTTTGAGTGCCCTAATCGTCGAGCAATCTCCTGTATGTTAATTCCCTCATTGGCAAGCAACGAAGCGTGGGAGTGCCGGAAGTCGTGTATGCGGATGTTTTTAATCCCAGCCGTTTTTGCATATACCGCTTTCCATCTATCCAGCGTACTATCCCTGACAGGCTGTAGGCCACCGCAGATGCGTCATTCGTCCGTGAATCCGTCTGCCAGTTGATACCGCTTGTAATGTTCATCTAGTACGTTTTTAAGTGGCAACGGAACCTGCACATTTCGGTTAGAGCTTTTATTTTTCGGTGGGGTTTCCCGGTCACCGCCTTTTAATTTTTGTGTTATGCTTCTGCGGATATGAATTGTGTCACCGTAGATGTCGCTCCATTTTAACGCATGGATTTCACCCTTTCGGGCGCTAGTATAAAAAGCAATATTAAAAAATACATAATAATTCCAATGATATATATTATTAGGTTCTTTTTTCTGCAAACTTTCGCGCTACAGCAATAAACTTTTTGAAATCATCTGCGGTGTAATAGTCTATCTCGGGGTGGCTTGCATAGGCATCAACAAAATTTCCAAGCTTATTGAGAGGGTGTGAATTGAGGTGTTCAAACTTGACACCAAAGTTCAGCACTGACCGCAATGCCGCAAAAATGTTTTTCTTCGTCGTGATAGAAAGTGGCTTTTCCTCTATTGTCTGTTTCCATCCCTTTAGAGTCGCAAGGTCAAGTTTGTCCAGGCGCTTATCTATTAGCTCCGGCAGGACGTGGCTACTCAGAATTTGCTTTGTCTTTTCAAGTGTCGTTTCTCGGATTTGATATTTTTTATATGCTACATATTCATTATATAGCCCCTCTACCGTCATTCTTTTGGGCGGGGGGGGTCTTTTTAATTTCCTCAAGCAGGATACGCGGCGACGTCTTCGGGGATGTTTACTATCAGCGGTTCACAGCCGGTTTTAGTGACAAAAACAAGCGGCAGTGACAAAATCACCTATAATGCCCTTACAAACAAACTGGATATCGCTGCGGGGCTGCCAAAGGGAAACTATCCCGTCACGCTTAAAGCCTCGAACGGCACTTTGCCGGATGCGACATTCTCGTTCACCTTGACTGTGGGTGACAATATGGAGCCAAATCCGCCCGACCCGGCGCAAAAAATCGAATTGATCAGCGGCACCGTTTTGCATGTTAAAGGCAGTTTCCTCTTCTTCGCCAATGGAACCACTGCTTCAACCTTCCTTGCGCAAATCAAGACTTCCTGCGTGAACCTTTATGGCACGAACGGCAAAAAACTGGCAGACAATTCACTTGTGGGGACAGGCGCGGTTCTGAAGCTTGAGCAGGGCGGCACACTTCTTGACAGCTATACAGTCATAATGCTTGGGGACCTTGACGGCGACGGTAAAACCACAGCGGGTGACGCGCGCACAGCACTGCGTATTTCGGCAAAGCTTGAAATGTCTGCCGATGTTCAAATTCTGGCTGCCGACGCAGACGATAACGGCAATATCACTGCGAGTGACGCAAGGTCAATACTCCGCGTCTCAGCAAAGCTTGATAATGCAAGTTCATGGCTTGAAAAAAGGGCGTGATACTCTTTGATGTTTGTCTCGGGGATGAAGAAAAACAGCTGTTTGCAGATTGCCATTATGCGATTTGAATAAACTTCGATTCCTCATACTCTTTTTGCTTCGTTGCAAAATCGTAGATTGTGTTAATTTCACATATTCAGCAAAGAAAACGCTCCTCGTGTTCATGAACAGAACCAGAAAAACGGACAATAGAAAAGAAGAACCTCCTGTGGAAGAATAGAATTATCACAGGAGGTTTTATTCTGTCAAGAGCCTGTAGAAGAGTCGCGCATTATGTTTATGATAGATAGGTAATTGTTCGCGACAAACCCTTGATTGCTTCAAGTTCATGTGGTATTAAAAGAGAAAAGATGCATTTGGGAAAGTGTTCATCGTTTTTTATGTTCATAACCCACCATAAATCTTGTTTTTTTAGCTTTTTGGGCAGATGATAATTTTATTGGCATTGATCGTAACATAAAAGTTATATAAATATGTTTTCGGAAGCTCTTTAATTAATATTTATTATAGTTGTCATTTAAGCATTGACAGTTGCTGATACTATTTGTTACAATGTGTATCAATAAGATTCCATTTGTTGGGAGGTGGAGAAGTGGCAAAGCGATTTATGATCTCGGTTAACGATGAATTTTATGCTTGGCTGACAGGCGAGGCTGAAAGTATAGGCATCCCTTCGGCCACAATGGCTACGATACTCTTGAACGAGGCGAAAAAGGCTCGTGAGGTGCAGGAATGCCGGCAACAGGCAAGCGATAAGATAAAAGAACAATTTGCGAAACTGTTTGAGTCCGGCTTTGAATCAAGCTTCAAGAAAAAAACTGAAGCCATCGAACATGATCTCGATCAGGAAAAAGAAACCCATGAGGTGCAAACGAGTATACCAACAGCAAATGATAAGCTGAAAGAGCAATTTAATGAAGTTGTTTGAAACAGGGTTTGCGTTCGGGCTTGAAAAGGATACTGAAGAGTCTGAAAACGGGCCAGAGAGTAATAGTGAGTCATAAAATTCGCAATCGGGGCGGTGTCGGCTATGTTATAGCTGACTAGTACTCTGTAAAGTCTAAAAGTTTGTAATAATTGCGCCCTGATTTTTTCGTCTGCCAAGGCGACAGCCTACAGGAATACTTCCGTATTGCAAGGGCTGGCAACGCAGGCAGGCGGAAAAAGGCGGCGCAAGGATTATGAAGTTTTAGACTTTGCAGAGTACTGGTATACTCCTATTGCGTGATCAAAAGGTTTGGAGGAATATATTTTGGAGCAACTACAAATTCGGATTTATGCTGATGGAAAAATAGACGCCAAGACTCTCGGCGTCAAGAGCGCAAAATGTACCGATTACATAAAAACGCTTGAAAAACTGCTGGATGCCAAGGTTATCGAAAGCGCATTCACAGAAGAATATTATCAATCACAGACACAGGAAGTGTCCGAAACCATGATACAGCAAGATAATAAGTAGAGGTGTTTTATGAACATTACAAACCGGGGCAAGAAGTGGGAGCTTTTAAATTCTTTGTGGATTTTATGGTCGTTCACATTGCTATTGGCATGCGTCGGCTTTTTCTGGATCGGCGGCCGTGCCGGAAAGAGAAAGTGGATTCTCTCCGGCTTAATCTATTTGGTTACAAATTTTGGGCTGATCCTGGTTTCAGAGCGGCTCGAAGCGATCAATGGCCTGTTCTCCGACATGGCCACCGTAATTATTTGCTGCGGCTGGTTTGCCGCGATTGTTCATTCTTTTATGTCACGAAAAGAATATCTGCTTCGGCGTGAGGCGGTAATCGACTTAAAAGAAGCCACAAGAGATGCTTACCGCGACGAAATCCGCGGCGATTATTTTGGGAACAATGAAAAGCCGGTTCCAGCTTCTTCCTTGCCGGCAGATAAGGCGGCTGCTTTATCCGCATCGCAAACCGCTCCGGCGATAACGCCCGAGCAAAAAATTGACCTTAATCTTTGTTCGGAACAGGAGTTGGCAAATCTCCCCGGCGTAGGCGTCGCGCTGGCAAAAAAAGCGGTTGAAATGCGTACGCAAACCGGCGGTTTTGCATCTGTGCAGGATTTTTGCGAACGGATCAACCTCATGCCGCATTTTGCGGTGCAAATTGAAGCGCTTGCCTTTGCCGTACCGGTTCAAACTCCGGTTTCTTCGCAGGAAGATACCGGGCGGGTGGTGGATATTTGATGAAAATTCAGATCTACCGTTTGTTGGAGCGTACGAAAATGGCCGGGCCGGGCTGGCGGTTTTGCATATGGGTGCAAGGCTGTAGCCGCCGTTGCGAAGGCTGCGTGGCCAGGGAGACATGGCCGCATAACGGCGGAACCGAAATGAGAACAGGTGATCTTTTCCATCAAATATCATCCGTGCCGGATATTGAGGGTATCACATTTTTAGGCGGAGAACCCTTTGAACAGCCGGGAGCGGTTGCCGCGCTTGCAAAACAGGCGCAGGCTGCGGGCCTTTCGGTTGTCGCGTTCACCGGGTTCACCTATGAAGAACTGCTTGTTATGAATCATCCGCATGTCCTCCAATTACTCAACGCGACCGACTTGCTGATTGACGGCCCGTTTATACAAGCACAGTTCGATTTAAACCGTCCGTGGGTGGGTTCGGCAAATCAGCGATACCGGTTTCTCACTGACAGGTATCAAGAAAGCGATTTAGCGGGAATCACAAATCAAATTGAAGTCCGCATCGCTCCCAACGGAAAAACTCTGGTCAACGGCATGGGTGATTTTGCGGAAATACAAAAGTTATTATAGCGGAGGATTGGATATGGAGAAAAACGAAAAAGCGCTGATGAAGCTGGGCGGGCTGTTAAAGGCCCGGTTTCCGTTTATTTATATACCGACTTGGGAAGAAGAGCGCGCCGTGCAAATGATTTGTGACGTCTCGCATAATCCTGATATTATTAAGACGGTGCGCAAGGTATTCACGTGGACGCAAACCGTCGGATGGACGGATGAAAACGGCGCGAGAACCCAATCCACAACCGACCCGGTTGCGGCGATCCAGTTTATTCAAACGCTCAATGAGAACGCGGTGTTTATCCTCAAGGACTTCCATGTATATTTCGGAGTGAGGAACCGTCCGGCGGAATATGGCATCATCCGAAAATTGCGGGATACCATCCCGACGCTGAAAAGCGGTGCAATGCGGAAAAACGTGATCTTCGTTTCACCCGAGCTGTTGATTCCCGATGACATGCAAAAAGAAATATCGGTATTTGAGTTTCCGTTGCCGTCAATCGAGGAAATCAAAGAAAAGCTGAATGAAATGCTGACCGCCAACACCGCGGTTGAAAATCATTTAACAGAGGAAGATAAGGAAATTCTTTCTAAAGCGGCCCTGGGGCTGACTTTGCAGGAAACGGAAAACGCTTTTGCCCGCGCCATGGTGGAAGACGGCAAAATGAGCATTGCCGATCTGAATATTATTTTTGATGAAAAAAATCAGGTCATACGAAAGAGCGGCATTTTGGAATTTGTGAAAAGCGATTTGCGCCTTGAAGACATCGGCGGATTGGACAATTTAAAACGCTGGCTGCAAAAACGCAACAATACCTGGCTGGATTCCGCCCGCAAATATAATGTCCCCGCGCCAAAAGGCGTGCTGATCACCGGTGTGCCCGGGTGCGGTAAGAGCATGACGGCCAAGGCAATGAGTGCCATCTGGAAGCTTCCGCTGTTAAAATTGGACATGGGCAAGATTTTCAGCGGCGTGGTGGGCAATTCAGAAGAGAATATGCGCCGTGCCATCCGCACGGCAGAGGCGGTTGCGCCGTCTGTTTTATGGGTGGACGAAATCGAAAAAGGCCTTAGCGGGCACGCCGGAACGGGCGACAGCGGCACAGGTTCCCGTGTTTTCGGAACCTTCCTCACTTGGATGCAGGATAAAACCGCGCCGGTGTTCGTTGTTGCCACCGCCAACAACATCTCCGATTTGCCGCCGGAATTGCTGCGCAAGGGGCGGTTTGATGAAATCTTTTTTGTCGACCTGCCAACGCGGTCTGAACGAAAATCGATATTTGAAGTGCATTTGAAAAAGCGCCTGACGCATTCTGAAATTGCCGGAGAGATTTTGACGGAAAATGAGATTGCGCCCGCGCTATTGGAAATGCTGGCGGCGCAAACGGAGGGGGTTGTCGGCGCTGAAATTGAACAGGTCGTGATCTCCGCCCTTTATGAAGCGTTCTTTCAAAACCGCGATCTGGAAATTCACGATCTGCAAGAGGTTATCGCGAATATGATTCCGCTTTCGGTGACGCAGGGCGAACAGATCAAAAGGCTGCGCGACTGGGCGAATGTCCGCGCCGTAGCCGCCACGGCGAAAGATGCTTTGCTTGATTATTCCACACAATCCGTCAGTCAGGATAACGATATCAACAGCAGCCGTGGCGGGCGGACGATCGATTTTTAGGAGGACTCTTTATGTCAATTTCACTCATACTCTTACCTTTATCCATTGCGCTCGGAGCGAGCGTATCGGCAACCGCCATATCAACAGCTGCCGCGGCAACGGCAATGGTGGGGTCAAAAACGGCGCTTGCGGTTGCCGCTGAAGCCAATCTTCGTCATTTAAAGCATCTCCGGGAGCTTTACGAGAAGGGGCACGGCGAAACGTTGCCGCCAATCGAAACGATTTTCAACGATATGACGCTTTTGCAAAAAACACTCGAAGAGCATGGGCTCTCTGTTTCTGTTGTGTCTGATCATCAATTGCTTTGCCGGATCGGGGAGGTTCTTCTTGACTATACCCGGCAAACGGCGGGCGAACCGTTTCGCGTAGCTGTTTCAGGATTGCAAAACATTGATAACTTTCTCAACGAAATGGAGTGCTTTGAACGCGAATATAAGCAGAATGTGCAGTCGTATACTTACAATAAATTGATCAATAATTTGAGCGAAAGCAATATGACGGTGGCGGAGGAAACCGTATTGGAAGACAATTCTATTTTGCTTACGATCAACATATAAAATGCGCGGAGGGCGGGAAGTTTTACATTCCTGCCCTCTGTGCATTTTATATGTTGCATTTGACTCCTTATTCTGCTGTGTAATTAAAATAGCGAATGCTGACGTCATTACAGGCAGAACCACATCACAACCTGACCTGCGCAGCGGTGCCGGGTAAAACGTTCGCATCCTACACTTATAACGGGGCAAACGGCGCGATTTCGAAGCTTGCGGCAATGGGGGATTTTTTCTCATGTGTTGTTATTCAGGGTTGTGAGAAAAACACTCTTTTCGCCTGGCGCATCAAAAATGGCGGCAACCGGTACTTGTTACTGAAATATGGTCAATAACCGTCTGATTGCCTCTTCAACCTTATCGAAATCAATACCTGAATAGTTAATGATTATGACGTTACTGTTTTGCCTGCCGGCATCATGACAATACTCTGACAAGCAGGACAGTTTGATGCCTTCGGCTTCTGCCGCACGTTTCATATCCGCATCGCTCATGCCGGTCTTTACTTTCATCAAAAAGTGAAGACCGGCATTTTCTTCTAATATCGTTATCTGCTCACCCAGGGAACTTTGTTTTATCGCCGAAATAACAGTGTCGCGCTGCTTTTTGTAATAATTGCGCATTCGATTGATATGCCGTTCAAAATAACCGTTTGCAATAAATTTTGCCAGTGTGAATTGTTCAAAGCTCGGCACGGTACAAGAATAGAAATTCAGGTTTTCAGCATAGTGATCGGTCAAATGCTTTGGCAGAACCATGTAACTGATGCGCATGGAGGGGGCGATGCTTTTTGAGAAGGTATTCACATAAAGAACCTTTTCATTCATGTCAATGCTTTGCAGTGTTTGGAGCGGCCTGCCTGAAAAACGAAATTCGCTGTCATAATCATCTTCTATGATATATCGGCCCTGTTTTTCATTTGCCCACAGCAACAGTTCATGCCGGCGTTTGATCGGCATAACGATTCCCGTTGGGAAATGATGCGCGGGCGAAATATGAACGATATTCGCACCGGAAGAAGCTAATTCACAAACGGAAAGGCCGCTGTTGTCCATGCCGATAAATTCACACCTTACGGCGTTGCTTTGATATACCCTTGCGATTTTTTTATAGCCGGGGTCTTCTGTTGCAAAAACATTGTTCCTTCCCAGCAGTTGAATGATTAAATTATAAAGATACTCTGTTCCCGCACCGATTATGATCTGTTCCGGTGACACAAGCATGCCCCTGAAATGATATAAATAATCCGCAATGGCGATCCGCAGTTCTTCAACGCCGTTGTAAGGCATTGGTTCCAGCAGGCGGGCGTCCTGCTCGGATAAGGTTTCGCGCATTAATTTTGCCCAGATCGAAAAAGGAAATTTCTTTGAAGACACATTATTTGATTGAAAGTCAAACTCACAGCTGCTCTTATCAGTGCCATAAATATACTCTTTTTTCTGCTGCGGGGCCGTTATGGCTCTCGGCAAGGTTTCTTGCAGCCTGCTGACGAAATATCCTTTTTTCTCAACCGAATAGATGTAGCCTTCCAATATAAGCTGTGCATAGGAATTTTCGACGGTGACGATGCTGATTTTCAGGTGTTCGGCAAGATTTCTTTTTGAAGGCAGTTTCTCGTTTGGCTTTAACCGCCCGCATAAAATATCCGCTTTTATGCAGTTATACAGATAAACATATAACGGTGATCCGCCTTTGTTGCCAAAATCATAAGTCAACATAAAGATCCTCTCTCAATCTGGTATTATGAATATGCAATGAATTGGATATTACAATAATACCAATCTTCATTATAATATACATAAGTTAATTTGTAAACAGGAGAAATGAGAAGATGGAAAATAATCGTTATGGGTTAAACAAAGAGCTTGCGCAAATGCTGAAGGGTGGCGTAATCATGGATGTTACGACACCGGAGCAGGCAAAAATTGCAGAAGCAGCCGGGGCCTGCGCCGTTATGGCGCTGGAACGTATTCCGGCCGATATCAGGGCTGCGGGCGGAGTTTCACGCATGAGCGACCCGAACATGATCAGGGGAATCCAAGAGGCCGTCTCGATTCCTGTCATGGCAAAAGCAAGGATCGGGCATTTTGTGGAGGCGCAAATCCTTGAGGCAATAGAAATAGATTATATCGATGAAAGCGAAGTCCTGTCGCCGGCGGATGATGTGTATCACATTGACAAAACCAAATTCAAGGTTCCGTTTGTTTGCGGGGCCAAGGATTTAGGCGAGGCTCTTCGAAGGATCGGCGAAGGCGCGTCCATGATCAGGACAAAAGGCGAACCGGGAACAGGCGATATTATCCAGGCTGTGCGCCACATGAGAAAAATCAATGCCGAAATGCGCAGAGTCGCGGCATTGCTTGAGGATGAGCTTCATGATGCTGCAAAAAAGCTTGAGGTGCCGTATGATCTTTTAAAATATGTGCATGAAAACGGCAAATTGCCGGTTGTGAATTTTGCGGCGGGCGGCATTGCGACTCCCGCGGACGCGGCTCTGATGATGCAGCTTGGCGCTGAGGGTGTATTTGTCGGTTCGGGCATATTTAAATCCGGAGACCCGCAAAAAAGAGCCGCCGCAATTGTGAAGGCTGTCACCAACTATCAAAATGCAAACATGCTTGCGGAGCTGTCCGGGGATTTGGGCGAGGCTATGGTCGGTATGAATGAAGGCGAAATAGAGTTGCTCATGGCGGAGCGTGGTAAATGATGACGATCGGAATCCTTTCTGTGCAAGGGGCATTTATTGAACATGAAAAAATGCTCGACCGGCTTGGGGTGGAAAGCATACAAATACGGAATAAGGCAGATTTGTCAAAGCCCATCCACGGAATGATCCTGCCCGGGGGTGAGAGCACCGTCATGGGCAAACTGCTGCATGATTTGGATATGATGGAAACGATCCGGCAATACATTCGCAACGGGCTGCCTGTTTTCGGAACCCGTGCGGGGACGATTTTGCTTGCAAAAAACATTGTGAACAGCCCGGCAGTTCACCTTGGAACAATGGATATTGCTGTGCTTCGCAATGCATATGGCAGGCAGCTCGGCAGCTTTCACGCGGTATCCTCCTTTGACGGCGAAACACAGATTC
Organism: Oscillospiraceae bacterium; assembly: GCA_031270605.1. Classification (GTDB taxonomy): domain Bacteria; phylum Bacillota; class Clostridia; order Oscillospirales; family Acutalibacteraceae; genus JAISXG01. The sequence goes on from JAISXG010000081.1 coordinate 19,634, forward strand.
CAATGACTTTTATTCGCGCCCCCTATATTGAAAACGTGGGCGAGGGCGTTAAAATTCTTTCAACCGTGAACGGCAATATCGTCGCCGCTCAGCAAGACCGTCAACTGGTAACTTCGTTTCACCCCGAACTTACAGGCGAAATGGCGGTGCATCAACATTTTCTTAACATAGTCGAGAGGAGCATGAAAGTATAATTTGAGATTGGTGTAAAATGGGCCGCCGCAGAACTTTTTGTTTTGCGGCGGCCTTGTGTTGTTTATACTGTTTTGCGCATAAGGCGGGCTGAAGCTGGCGAAATAAGGTAATATAATAAAGAATAGTGTTGAATTATGAAAGAGATATTGTTATAGTAAATAATAAACAACTGAACATGAGGTGGCCTTTTTTTGTGAATCAATAAGGAGGGCGTTTTATTATATGATAACAACAAGAGAGCCCGTCGCTCAATGCAAGCCGGTTGATAAGCTGCGATACATTCGCGAAGTGCTTCCCTATATCGAAAAGCACTTGGATGAGGAGCTGGGGCCCGAGCACATTGCCGGCCGGCATTTTGTTTCAACCAGCCAGTTATACCGGGATTTTTATGCCTGCACAGGCCATTCAGTGAAAGAATATATTCGCAAACGCCGCATTTCAAACGCCTGTGAAAAAATCAAGTGTTCAGACCTTCCCCTGGCCATCATTGCGGACGAGAGCGGTTTGCAAACCCAGCAGGCTTTTAACAAGCTCTTCAAAAGCGTCGTCGGGATGACGCCTGTGGAATACCGGCAAGGCGATACCTATTTCTATTTTTACCCTGTTTCTGTTGGAGAAATCAGCTTGGCGGTCAAGGTCGGCAAAGAAACGATCCCGGAGTGTGAAACCACCCGGTTTTATGATTCCTGCCTGGTCGGTATTGAGGACAAAGCGATCGCGGCGCTGAAAAACACCATAAACGGCGAGATCAAAGGCCGCGTTTTCGGACGAAACGGAAAGCAAATCGGCAACCGGTTATGCTATGAATTGATGACGCAACAGGCCGCAACAGGCGAACCGGACTTGTTCGCTACCTGTGTGGTAAATTATAATGAGCAGGAAATCAGCGACGGCTGGAATTATTTATATAACAGCTGGCTTGCCACCAGCATGTTTGAAGAGTCCGGCAACGGTTATTTTGAGGAATATATCTTTCAAAATGGCGGACCGCGCAAATTGAAACTGTATCTTCCCGTAAAAAAGCGAAAAAAAGAGCAGCACATTTCCATCACGTCCATATCAGAGATGTCGTTTGTCGTCGGGCGGGAAAAAGGGCATCTTCTCCGCGGCCATAACGCTGAGCGGAAAGCGTCTGAAAAAGTGATGAATTTTTTGCAGGAGCATCACCCGCTGCTCATCCGAAACGCGCAAAAGTTTTATGTTTGCTGCTATGATGATATTTGCGAGTGCGGAATGGAATGCGGCGACGCTTTCACCCTGCCCGCGCCGGCAAGCCGGCACTTTGGCAGCGGTTTAGAAGTCGTTCACATCCCGGCGGGGCGGTATGCCGTGCTGCCGGACGACCGTTTAGGGGATGTTCGCGTGGGTGCGGCGAAGCTGGAGTTGTGGCTGCAAAACAATCACATTGCTCATGAAAACATGCCGGTTTTCGCGGTTTATGAAACGATAAACGGCAGCTATGACAGTGAGAATATCCGCATGAAATTATATAAGCAGCTAAAAAAACCGAATGAAACCGTTCAGGTTGACAAAAACGGATAACACAGGCATTGAAAACTGCGGTAAAATGGAGCTATCAAAAGGAGGGATCGCGCATGAGCGAACCGATCAGGAAAAAACCGGAACAAGCCCCGGAGAGCTACAGCCCGAAAGTGAAGCCTGAGATTTTGAGTATGGCGGAAAAGCTGCAAAACAATGCCGAAACGGGTGTTGTGAGACCTTTTGTCAAAGGAGACACGCCCATGAACCCCACGGAATATGATTTTAAATTTTCCCCGTTTCGCGGTTTGGATTTCACCAACTGCTTCACGAGCATCTTCATGTTTTTAGAGGGTTTTGTTGACGAATCGAACATTCTTAAAGAGCAGCAGGAACGGCTGTTTTTTCTGTTTGACACCGTTTCCGGTCGTTCGGCCACGGTGCGCGGCTGGAAAGACACCCCCACGGCGATCTATGACGAACTATACGACACCGACGATATGATCGATTTTATCACAGGCTATGCGGGCTACGCTTATGTGAAGCACAGCGAAAAATTTGCGGCGCCCATTCGCGCGTCGCTTGACAGCGGCGTTCCTGTTCTGGCGCGCATGAAAAACGACAAACAGGGGTCTTTTCGGGTCATTGTCAGTTATGACGGCAAGACCTTGCGCATGCCGGAGCCTAAGGGTGCGCAGAATCCGCCCAAGAAACCGCCCGCGCTTGGTGACATCGACAGCATATATGTTCTCAGCGGCAAGATAAAACGCAGGTTCACATTGCTTGACGGGCTGCACCGTATCAAGCGGGTGATGGACACCAACCGTGACAAAGGTGTGATAGATGACTATATTCATGCCTTTGAGGGATATTGGGAGAAATATACGGACCTGAAGCTGAAAGATTTGAAACAATTATATGAATATGCCTACAAGGGCACAACCTGGAACTGCCATAATTTTGCCGCGCCCTTTCGCACGCATGAATACTTAGAGGATAAGCCGGAGAAATATCAGCACTGGATTTGGGACGAGTTCAAGGACCCGCGTTTTGGAACCATTCCCACGCGCGAAGGACAGACTGATGGAGCCCCCCTGCAGCTGCCTCCAAAAAAGCTCATCGACTGGGCCTGTGATGTTTCTCACACGCACCAGTGGCAGCTGCACGCGCTTTATGAAACCCGCGACTGGTCAAAAAAGTATTATCATCAGCTGGAATGGGGATTCTGCGAAAACGCCGGCATGCTCCTGCGCGCAATTAAGGAGGATGACGAATTTATATATGCAGCGGTTTACAGCATGATCAGGGTTTTAGAGGAGGTGGCGTCATGAGCGAACCGGTTAAAAAAATCAACCCCGTCCCGGAAAGCTATTCACCGAAAAACAAACCGGAAATTCTGGCAATGGCTGAAACGGCGGTTACGTTACCGGAATCCACTAAAATTCCTTTTGCCGGCGCGATAGACCAAGACGGCCCCGCGTTGGGGCCGCACACCCGCGCTTTTGCCTCGGCCGTAACGTCGCTGGCGGTGCTTATGGGCGCGCCGCACGACACAAGCGTTATGAGCGCACATAATCAATTGTGGCGTAACGATAACGATTACTTCCGTCATTTGATGGTTTCAGGCGAAGGTTTTCTCTTCTGGCACGATGTGGCGGACTATTTTACTGATGAACCGCCGTGGGCTCCCGAATCAACGGATGGGATATGGGAAGCAAACTACAATGGAGAAAAAGATGCGTCTTCAATTATTGACTGCTTTGAAATTGCCGGGATCAAGGCGGATATTTATACAAATTATCCGGTAAAGAACGTCGCTGGCGGCTGGAGCAACACCCAGACCCTTGAAGATATGACGCTTCATAATTTAGCAGGCGGTTTTCCCGTTTTGCTGTTCAGCGGCGAACCGGGCGACCGCATTCTTTTGGCGACAGGCTATGAAAACGGCGGCCAAACCCTGTTGACTTGGACATTTTCGGCAGGCGACCACAAAACAAACATAAACTTTTCTACCGCAAACTGTAAAAGAGTGCAGAATTGGACAGAAGACATCTTGGCGGCGGCACTTGTGAAATCACCGTTTCTGTCGCCAAAAGACAGAAAGCCCCTGCTTCTGAAAGCGTTGTCAAGAGGTGCGGACCTGCTCCGTTTGGATACCAACCCTGACAGGTTCCGCGAAACCTTTTGCGGCGCGGGCAAACCGCATGTGCACCCCGAGATATGGGATTTGGCTGAACGTCGCTGCTACCTTGCCGATGCGCTTGAGCGCGCCGCCGAAGTGTTGGGAACAAACAAGCTGACCGCGGCGGTTGGCGCAGGCAGGCAAATCCATGATAACATGTGGAAGATCCATGCCGTTTGGCAAGAAAAAAAGACGAAAAAGGCGAAAATGCAGATCGCCGATATTTTGGGTGAGTGCAGACAGTTAGACTTAACAATAGCGGACACGATATCTTCGTTTTTGACAAATCAGGAGGGTGAGCCAGATGAATACAGTAAAAAAGCTTGAAATAGAAATGCTCCCGCAAGACTATTCGCCGTCTTCGCTTCCCGAAATTTTAAAGCTGATGAAAAAGATAAAAGGCGATGCCGCTTTTGTTTATGAACGATTGAACAAACCCTTTTTCATGGAAACCGACAGACTGATCATCCGCCGTTTCACGCTCGATGACACCGAAGCGGTGTTAGCGTTATCACGCAACAGAATGAGCTCATCAATGAAAAATTTTGACATCCAATGGCCGACCGATAAGAAAGGCTGCAAGGATGCAACCGCTTATTTTGCCGGAGAGGATATTTATTATGCCGTCTGCCTGAAGCCGTCCATGAAGCTGATCGGTTTTATCGCCTATAACAGCGTTAATGATGATGGCATTTTGGATTTGGGCCACGTTTGGCATACCGCATATCAGAACAACAATCTGGACGCCGAGGCCCTGTCGCTTATGACGCAGTATGCCTTTGAAAAGCTGGGCGTGGGCGGTGTGAGTGCCGGAAATCCGCTGAATTGTAAGGAACAGATTGCCCCGCTGAAAACAATCGGCATGAAGATTATTGAAATAAGGGAAAAAGTGTCATTTGTAAATGACAAAAACGGAAATCCGATTGAATTTACAGGTGTTAAAATGCTGATAACAAGAGAACAATGGGAAGCGAACAATACTGAAAGTTATTCCCCAAAGAATAAGCCGGAGATTTTGAGCATGGCGGAGAAAGCGGCAGAAGCAAAAACGGCGATTGCTTATTCGGTTAAATCCGCTAACGGCGGCAACTATATTGACGGGATCCCCTTGCTGAAATGGGGGCAATGGCGGGACAATTCCTATTGCGGGTGCGTTAGCGCCCTCTTAAACGCTATTGGAATTTCGGCCTCTTATGAAGAAGTCATGGGCCTGTCCGGCGTGTGCTGGCAGGCGATCATGCGCGACGACTGGGACCCAAGCAGCCAAATGCCGCAAAACGGCTTGCTTTGTGAGAAGAATGTCGGGGATGCGCTGGGAATATCCGTTTACACCCTGCGCGCTGAAAAGAAAATTTGGAAACAGACGAAAAAAAGCATAGACAACGGGGTTCCTGTTTTGATGGTCGGCGGCAGATGGGCGCCGGAATGGACGATTGCCTGCGGTTACGCGGCGGAAAGCGAAAAAGATAAATTTTTCGGGCGAACTTACTTTGATTGCCAAAATCAGAATGCTTCTGAAAAAGTGATAGAACACCAATCCACACGCGTGCCCGAAAACGAGATTTATACCGAGAATGGATATTTTTATTTCAACGGCTTTCCGGGCGTGGCTCCGGGTGCGCTGACGCGCTTCTATGATAAACAATGCAAGCCAATTTCAAAAAAGCAAGCGTTAAAGGTTTCTCTTGAAATGTGCATCAGGATGTTTGGGCAGAAGCCGGGCGAACACCACAAATTCGGATATGACGCCTATGATGTGCTGATCCATGGCTTTGAGCTTGAAGACGCGGATTATTTTGAAATATGCAAAAACGACCAGTATCATATCGGCTCCCTGCTGGATGCGCGGCGGGCAGCTTCTGCGTATCTCTACAATTCTGTTGCTTTGCTCGGTGGCGAAAACAACGCGCGGCTTACGCAAACAGCGCGGCTCTATGGGCAAATGACTGAAAATCTGTTTGAAGCAGTCCCATATGAGGAAACCGCCGCTGTTTTTAATATGGATTCAAACCCCGTATGGGACACAGCGCGGCGGCGGAATCTGGCGGCGGCTTTGAAAGAAAACAAGGAGTTGGAAAGACAGGCGCGGATAATTGTTGAAGATATTTTGAAAAATTGGGAGGTTGAAGAATGAGTGAGCCTGCTAAAAAAATCAACCCCACTCCCGAGAGCTATTCCCCGAAAAACAAGCCGGAAATTTTGAGGATTGTGGAAAAGATGAAGGGTATTGAAACGCTTGCGGAAAACGTAAACGACCTTTGCTCTATCGTTGACAGAACAGAGCTGAAGCTTGTCGGCATCGGAGTGCCCGTTAATTTTGAAAGTCAGGGATACCCGGATGCGCCGGCCTTTTATAGCGGAACAATGAATGATGCGTTCATCTCTAAAAAATATATTACCGACGGCACGGTGGCGTTTCTTGCCAAAGCCCTCGGCGTGAACCTCGATGAAACAGAGATCATCAGCGCCCGTTATGACGTTCAAGGCGACGGCACTTACAAGGTAATTATCGGTTTCCCGCTGGAAAACCTTGATCATTTGCCTGAATTTCTGCCGGAACATACAGTTAGGCTTACGCTCCCCGCCTGTCGTTATGCAAAAATGAAAATCAACGAGCAAAAACGTGAGGGGCGTACCGGCTATGAAGAACGGATGCTGGCGGATGAATACTTTATCGGCGGTTTTCGCAGCGATACGGAGTATATTTTTAATCTTGCGGGATGCCCGATAAATACTTGGGATGAAACCGGCGATATGCTGACCAAATATGAGCCGATTCGCAAACCGGCTGACGAAAACGACCGCTTTGATACCTTTGAGTTTACGCCCGTGTTATTGCCGCCTTGGAAAATTGCATGCTGTGCCAGACCGCAAGGCAAGGATGAGTCCAGATGCATACCCGATTATTTTGCGGTAGCGGTCAAGGTATATAAAACAGGCTTGTCGCGGTACAATCAGAACGGCGATTTTTATGGTTTTCCGATAGATTGGAAGGGCGGCTATAAAAGCTGTTTCGGTTCGCGGGTCAGTTCTTTTGACGGCTTGCCGGGCAACGTGGAAAAAGTTACTTTACCGGGCGGCCTGTATGTTCATGTTACGCAAAAAGAGTTTAACGGCGATAATCCGTCAATGCCCTATGACGTGGCCTTCAACCATATGGATAAACTGTATTTTGCCGCTCATCCCGATTATGAGTTTGATAACAGTCGCAAAGTTATTGCCCGTTTCAGACAGGCCAATTGCGCGTCGGTATTTGTACCGGTCAGACTGAAAGGAGTGTAATGCGTATAAATATGAGCAATAAGAAATTTAATCAAACCCCCGGGAGCTATTCCCCGAAAAACAAACCGGAGATTTTGAGCATGGCGAAAAAGTTGCAAAACAACAACACAAAGGATGTCTATTCCGTGAAACCATTGAATATAACATGGGATGATGTTTATGACAGCACGGGCTATCTTTTTTCTTTTGCCAAGTCGTTGGCCTGCGCCGTAAAAAACAGCCCGTGGGCAGAGTATGCGGAGGATATAATCGCTACAAGCGGCTTTGCGTTTCGCATGTGGGTATCCCCGCCGACCTTCGCCCTTCGGCAACCGGCAATTTGGAGCTTTGACGGGCAAAAGCCGTGGGTCGGGGTCGAAAACGGGGGCCTTTTCTGCGAGTATGTCGGACGCTACTGGGGACAGGATGATATTGAAAAACAAAAACGGTTGGAAGCGATTGCGAACATCAAAAAATCCATTGACAGCGGAATCCCTGCCGTTTCATGGGATATCTGCGTTTGCGAATGGGGGCTGATTGTCGGTTACGATGATGAAACGCAAACATTCTCTGTTCTCGGTGTTTCCGGGAAAGGTGAGATGCCCTATGAACAGCTCGGCAAGCGTGAACTGCCGCTCTTATCGGTTTTGATAATTACCGGAAAAAGCGATAAATCACAAGATGCTATTTTGTATGACACAAAAAAACTGGCGGTATCCCACTTAAAGGGCAGCGAATGGTGCGACAACGCCAAAGGGCTTGAATCTTATCCCGCGTTAATCAGACATTTTGAGGGTGGCTTTAATCCGGATGCGTCATGGAATACGGAATACTTCCTTGGCACCTTTGGCGCGCTCAAGTATTATGCGTGGAAATATTTTGAGAAGATGAGGCAAACAGAGTTGGCCGAGCTTTATAAGGGTGTATACGATGCATGGAAGGAAGCGTTTCAAACAAAAACCGGGTAGGATGTCAGCCGGCCGGAAGTGAGAAATAAGATTGCGGCACTTTTGAAATCTGCGCATGAGAAAGAGATTCGAGCCGTAGAAATCATGAGTGCCTGATGCAATAAATTGAGGGAGGGGACTTTGTTCCTCGCCCTCTTGATTTTTCGGCAGTTTTTACCTTTGTGCGTTGATTCAAGAAGCAACCTGCTGTATAATAAATCCATATCAACCTCAGGTTGATATATCACAAAAATCTTTAATGTATGATGTATGGGATTTGATGCCGGTTGCTGATAGAATAAGAACATCAAAACAAAAGGGGCTGCCATTATGCTTGATAACTATAAAATCGGTGACCGGATAGCTTTGCTTCGTAAAGAAAGAGGATTGACGGGTGAAAAATTCGCAGAAGCGTTGGGCGTTTCACCGCAGGCCGTTTCCAAATGGGAAAACGGAAAGTGTCTGCCCGAAACGGCTCTGCTTCCTGTGATTGCTGCTTTGCTGGGCGTATCTGTCGATGAGATACTTTTGCTGGACACACCGAAAAACACGGTTTCCGCTTTTATAAACCGTAATTATTCTGTGCCCGAGGAGTATATTTTGGATTGGGATCCCCGAATCAGCCGTTGGAGCCCCCCGGAGGGCTGTGATATGTGGTACTCCTTTCCCGCCGCCATAGCTACGGCGCTTGTCTGCGTTGAGGCGAAAGAACAGAACCGTACCGCGATACCGTATGCCGAGTTAAATGAACGGTTCCGCGATTTAATGCACATCACGGCGATGGGATACGGCTTTTATGGAATATAGAAAAGCGGCGTTTGATTGAAGAACTGTGGCATATAAATGATATTTCTGAAATGGTCGCGCGGGTTATGGGATATTACGGGCGGGATTACCTTTGGCTGACTCCGGCAAATGCAACAATAGAAGAAGCGCGCGGTATTATCATGTGGTCGATCGCGCAGGGGCGTCCTGTCGTAATGGAGTGGCCGGGCGGCATACCGGAATTTAACGTCGTCACCGGGTACGCCGACAGCGGAGAAACCTTGATCGGTTTTACCTACTGTGAGGAATGCGCGGCTAAGAAAAACGATTATGGCATGTTCGTCAACCCCGCCCGATGGGGAGAACCTTGGGGAAACGGAAACAGCTTTCGTATCCTTGTCATAGGGGATAAAGTGAAACCGACCGTCTCCGACTGTGATACAATTCAATACGCGCTGAATGTTTTGAACAAGAACGAAGCGGATGACAAAGAATTTTTCTTGACGCGTGAGTTCATCGCGGGGGACGCGGCGTTTGGCGCATGGCTCGAAGCCTGCGACAATACGGAAAATACCGCCCGTCTTTTTGCACAAACCGATATGTATTCATACGCGCTTTATATGAACACCATTTACGCGCAAAGCTGCATTTTACCGTACTATAAGAAACTGGGCGCGCGAAATAACAGGCGCGTGAACGACATCGCTATTCAAATCGACATTGCCCTCAGCCGTATGACAAATGAGCGCAAACAGCTTGACGAAGCGACAGAGCGCGGCGAGAATTTCGCGGCGATGTGCAGAGAACATGTTAAAAATCTGAAACATCATCGTGAATATATGCGTGGATGGCTGCGTGAGTTAATATCGGAAATATCAAAACAAAAAAAGAAACAGTCGGAAACGTCAAAGCCTGACAAGAAAAAGAACGACCCACGCCATGCGCTGCTCGCCAAAGTGATTCCAGCACTTATTTATAACGAAGACAAGGATAAGGGATTTGTGCAAGGCTTTCATTATGACGAGAATACTGCGGACGGTAGGTTTTTGCGCAACAACTACCAACCAATTTTGCAAGCGGCGGCGGAGTGGCATACCGCGTTTTGGGAGAATACCGACGCCTTTGAAAAAATCGGGCTTGACTGGCGCTTTGAAACGAAAGAAAACCTGACGGCGCATATCAGCATGATGGAAAAAGATTTTAAGAAATACGAAAAGAATGAAAAGACCGGGAAAATCCCGAAGGTTTGGAAAGGTGAATGTGCCGGAACGCCGTTCCGATTTGAGAACAATATCACGCCTGAACAACTCGGTTATTTCACAGATGCTGTCGAACGGCTGAAAAATGAGTATTGGCCATTAGCAGAATCAAGATTCCATACGGGAAGGAACATCACGGTGATTCACGGAGATATGCATCCCGGCACGATTAATGTACCGAAAACTTCTGATAAAACCGTTAAATTCGACGCACTTCAGGTGGTGCGGATGGGCTTGCCCACAGAGGACCTGGCAATGTTGATTGCGCTCCATATCGAGCCGGACAGGCAGAAAGCGCAGCCTTTGCTGGATTTCTATTATCATTGCCTTTGTGAGTGTGTAAAGGACTATTCCTGCGAGGCTTTTATGAATGATTATAAAATCTCCGTTATGGAAAACATGTTTTTTACGATCCGGCTGATCAATCGCGGCATATATGACTTCAAAATGAGGGACAACGCCATCCGGGCATTTGAAACCTTTGTGCTGAAAAGATAAATACAGTAAGTTTATTATAAAAAACAAAAAGCAGCCGCAAAAACGCAGGCTGCTTTTTATATTGCAATAGAATCAAACGCTGTCAACATGCGAAAAGGTGATCGGCAGGGGAAACCATGCGGCGCACGCGGGCGGCAGGTATTTGCGTTTTTCTGAATACACGCTGCCGACAAGCCTGACGGCCTCAAGATGCGTGAGTTCCAGGTTCGGCGCGGCGCTTGTGGTTTCAACAAAAGTCTTGCCGCCCCTCACCGCAAGGCGCAGCTGTTCGTCGCCGGCCTCGCCGTGAATCAACAGTGTCACCTCGCCGTCCGGCAGGGGAGTATAGGTGGCTTTCGCATGCAAAAAAGCTTCAATAACGGTTTTGTAGTTCAAAATTGAAATCTGCTCGCCGTGGTCAATGCTGTGAATTTCACTCAAAGGCAGCAGCCGGTCTAAAATGTTTGCGTCAAATTCAGGCACGACCACCTCGATGGAGCGCTCCTCACCCTGTTCCGCCGCCAGTCCGAGCGCGCAGGCGATGAGCGGCAGGATATCGTTTGCCGTTTGCGGATAGAACTCCAGAATGTGGTTGCGGGCGCTGTTAAAGAGAAAATAGCCGGCGAAGCGCCCGCCGTCATAAGCGGCGTAGGGAATGGTGCTCCACGAGCGGATAATATCAAAAAACGCTTCACGCGGCCGCTCCATGTGAAGCGGCAGGGTGCTTTGCAGGCGGTGCATGTCGTCAAGCTCCCGCGTGCTTTCGGAGGTGACGGCGACAGCCTTAAGCGGTTTTACCTCTTTGCCGCGCAGGGCGTGGGCCATGCTGGTTTGGTTGATGTCCAGCTGATAGCGGGTCACGGCGTGGTCATATGAAAAATACATATATCTTTGCCGGCGGCCGCCCAAAAAAGAGAAGTCGGCCCGCTTTTCTTTCATGTCTGCAATCGCCGCACGCATAGCTTCTTTCATGTAGCCCGCGCCGCGGCGATCCTTGTGCACCGCAACGTTGCCGATGCCCGCGGTGAGCAGGGGCTTGCCGCAAACATGCATGGTGTTATAATACAGCCCGACGGCGGCATACATTCTGCCGTTTTCATAAACAACGAAATTGTTCGCGCAGGGGGTGTATTCTTTTTTATAAAGTTTTGGAAGAAAGCGCAAAAATCCGCCGCCCGGTTGATTGTCAAACTCAAAAACATCATTGATCAGAGTCAGAAACGCGTCATGGTCGGCGTCTTTTGCCTTGCAAAGGGTATAGTTCATGGACATAGATGAATTCCTCTCAAGAAACTTAAAAACCGCACTTGCTGCGGCAATGCGGATATTGTAACATGTTTTGCACGGCGGCGCAAGAAAAAGTGCGAAAAAAGACGATGTTGCTGCCCGGAAGCAGTGATGAGGAAGAAATAATTCTTGCTTAACTCTCTGTTTTAATATATAATTAAAACATAAATTTGAGAAGTAAGAGCGGCAAATTGGAGGGTTCTCATGAAAAAGCGGACGGAAGAATTAATGCAAATCCTGGAGAAGGAACAAGATATTGTATCCTATATCCATTATAATAATGAAGATCTTTCTTCAAAAACATTGTCAGAATGCTTGTCGGAGTTTTTAGCTCAATATGATATGAAAAAAGCAGATGTTATCAATCGGTCCGGGCTGAACCAAATCTATGCCTATCAAATATTTGCAGGAACAAAGAACCCCTCCCGTGACAAGGTGATCGCGCTCATGTTTGGCTTTATGATGTCGGTTGATGACGGGAATGTGCTTTTGAGAGCCGCCGGGATGTCTGACTTGTATCCCCGCGACAAACGGGACGCCGTCGTTATTTTTGGGTTGAATAATGCATTGGATGTCGAAGAGGTTGACGACCTATTGTTTGAACTGGGCGAGCAAACAATAGAGAACTGATCGTAGTTGCAATATGCGACGCTTCATCGGGGGGTGAACTTTTTGATTGGTTTGAGCGAGAAATATGACATCCTTGACACATTGTCAGAAAGCAATAAATGCGTGGTCATGAGCGCCCGCTCGAGGACAGACGGCGAACAAGTAGTGATACGGGTTATTTATAACGCTGCGGAGGGCATATTGCAGTCTTTGCTGCGGGTGAAAAGCCCCCATGTCGTGCAGGTGCTGGATGTCGTGCAGGATGGGTCAGATGTGATTCTTGTGGAAAAATTTATTGAGGGCGGCACCCTGCGGCAATTTCTTGATAACGGCGGGCAGTTAACTGAGGATGAAATCCTTTTTTTGTTTGTTCAGTTGTGTCACGCTTTGACGGCAATCCATCGTGAAGGCATTATTCACAGAGATTTGAAGCCTTCCAATATCATGTTTCACAATGGGGTCGCTGTTTTGATTGATTTTGATGTTGCGCGTCAGCACGACCCTTTCCAGTCACAGGATACCGTATATATGGGCACGAAGGGGTATGCCGCGCCTGAACAATACGGGTTTGCGCAAACAGACAAGCGCTCGGATATTTATTCTTTGGGCGTTGTAATGAAAGAGCTTCTTGGCGGCCGGATCACAGGCGTCAAGTATCAAGATGTGATCAAAAAGTGCACGCAGTTTGACCCTGCCAACCGCTACCAGTCGGTCAATGAGATTTTGAAGGAGCTTCGGCCTTTTTCGAAGGCCGGAAGGGCCTTTCACATTCGACAACTACGCACGAAGATGAGCGTGCCAAAAAAAATCGGATATGTTGTAATGGGGTTTTATTGTCTTGTGGTTCTGCTGCCCCAGCCGCATGAAGTTACTGTTTGGGATTATATCCTTTCAAAAATTCTTTATTTGGAACTGGTCGTGTTGTTGTTTGTGCCTTTTTTAAATATCTTTCATATCCGGGACTGGTTTCCGTTTTTGAAGCATAAGAATTTTTTGCTTAAAATACTGGGCCTGTTCCTTTATGCGGTTGCTTATGTTGTTTTGCTGCTTGAAACAAATATGATCGTGAATGCGCTCTATTCAGAACAGGCAAAATCATTGTTGGTTTCTTGATTTTTATGTTTTATGCTGCCGGCATAGGACTTTTTTGCTGTTTTTGTTTAAAATAAGATATCATAGCGGAAGGAGTTGCGTTAAATGACGAATTATGTTACCCAAACGAGCGATAAAAACAAGAAAACGGCGTTTCTTTTGTGTTTGTTTGGGGGATTTTTTGGATTGCATCAGTTTTATGTTGGAAAAATTGGAAAAGGTATTTTATACTTTTGCACCTGTGGATTATTTTTGTTTGGCTGGATTGCCGATATGATTAAAATATCTACGGGCAGTTTCAGGGATAATGCAGGTGTGCCATTAAGACAATAGGGGCATGATATGCTATGCAAAAAAATAATATTAAAAGGATGCGGTCGTTCTTATGATGAAAATTTTTAAATCAGGTTTGTGCATGCTTTTTGCCTTTCTTCTTTTGGCCGGTTTGGCAGGGTGCGGGGATGGCTCTTCCGGGGAGAATTTGACGAGCCAATCAGAGACGCAAGAGACCGGCAAAACGACCAACCCTCAGGAAGAGTGGGTTACGCTTATTGAGTTTGACGGCACTTTTGCCGGTGACGATAAGGAAGCGTTCAGTGATGTTTTTGAAGTGAGCGGTGGAAATCTGCGTATAACATATGATTTGGTCACCAATTCTACGGGTGGTAATGCCTTGATTTATATATTGCCGGAAGGCTGGACAAAAACGAAAGACAGCGAGGGCAATCTTAAGGTTTCGGTTCAGGATATCTCGGCTGTTGGTAATAAAACCGGTGAACAGAAAATCATAAAAAAGGATGCAGGAAAGTACTTTATTGATCTCAACAGCTCTTCTGTGAAAAGCTATAAAATTAAAATTGAAGAGAAAAAATAAGAATTGGCACAATTTGAGGGCGGGGAGTAATAGCTCCCCGCCCTTATGCTGTTAAAATTAGTTCATGGTAATAACGTTCAGTATAAAAAATTTTTCAATAAATCATGGATTATTTGTAAAGCCAATCGGCTTGCCGTGTTGGCCGTTTTGCGCCCAAAACAGAAGTGGCGGCAGCGGCGGACGATTTGCGCCAAACGGTGCGGCTTTATAAAAGCAGGTCGTTTTGAATGGCGTCTTTCAAGGATTTGAATACGGCGCGCATTTCATCCGTTGTGCCGGAGGTGATCAAATAGCTGTATGCCGAAGGGCTGCACTGCACGAGCTGGAACCTGCCGAGCGGCGCGACATAGTTTGTGGCGTTCCCCGCGGCGTCCTTTGTGCCGTCATATTCATATCTGCCGGCCTTCATCCCTTTTACGCCCGGCGTATACACGCCGATGCCCCAGTCGCTTGCGCTGTTGACCCAAGCGCTCCAGGATTCGTCGGCGGGGGAGGCGTAGCTTTTGTTCACCTGCGGTTCATTCGGGTCACCCCAGAAGCCAAGGTCGTTCCTGATGGTCAGCGTGTCATCCGCCCATTGATTTTCACCGTCGTAATAGATAAAGGTGCCAAGGGCGCTGACGGTATAAAACGCGGGGCACTCCTGCTCGCTGAGCGGGTGGGTATAGGGCGAATAGTCCACAAAGCGGTTGTCGACCTGAACACGGTCGCCATAAAGGGTGTAGGTGTTTTCCATATAACAATAGGTGAATTCGGGCTTTGCCCAGTCCCGTGCGCGGCCTTTGATATAAAGGCGGCCCTCGCTGCGCTGAATGTCGATGATTTTGCTGCTCTGGTTGTACTTGTTGCCGCCCTGAACAGGGTTATAACTCCATGTGACGTCAAAGGCCATCCCCGGCACATAAGGCGCGCTGTTTGTGCCGTAATAGGATTGCTGCACAAGCCGGCCGGTGTCGTGGCAGTTGATGAGATTGGTCAGGGAGGAGTCGTTGTCCGAAAAATCTTCAAGATAAGAAATCGCGCCGCCCCAAAGCAGGGATGCGCCGAGCTTGTAGCGGCTGTTTTCAATATAAACGACCTCGTCATACACTTCGGCAACGCTTGTTTTGACCGCTTTCAGCGTGAAGCTGCCGCCGCCCTGCACGGATGCAAAGGTGATTTTGCTGATTTTCTGGCCGCAGCCATAAGAAAGATAGCCGTCGATGAACGAGGCATATACGGCGTCTGTGCCGGGCTCCAGATAAAATTCCTCCGAATAGCCTTTGGATTTATAGGTGTAGAAAATTTCGCCGCGCACATAGGCATCGGCATCATAGGTCAGCTCGAATTTATTGAAACGCGTTTTGTCTGGGTTTGAAAAATCATAGGTCTGCATGCCCTGTGCGATGCCGCCTGAAACTGTAAAATCTCTCAGTTCGACCGTTTTGCCCCCGAACATAGGATAGCCCCCCATCAGCATTTGAAAGAAAATTGCAATGGCGGAGAAAAAGGACAGGAATTTTTCAAGCATAAATAAGCCTCCTCATTTGAAATATGGCATAACCGCGCTCTCTCACAAGAGCAAGACCCGCGGCAAGGCAAAACGCGAGCGGTTTCGCTGTTTTATGAATATTGATATTGTACCATAATATTTTATTTGTGGCAACTTTTTTATTCATATTGTCAGGCCGGTTTTGGGGCAGGGCAATGGAGCGCGCAATTTTCAAGACGCTTGTCTGCCCGCAAAATATGTGAGGTTTCATCGCCTTTTGGCCCTAACTGAATAAAAATAAAGGCTTGCCGTGCGTCATGAGCAAAACAAGCCTTTATAAGAATTATGAGTTCAAAAGAGAATCTGCCTGAGGTAAATATTAAACAGCCTGATAATCCACCACGATCTCGCCGTCTGCCACATTCACGTTGATCGCCTTCACGGCTTTGTCATGGCTGTCGATCAAAATGTTCGCGATTTTGTCCTCAACCTTTCTGCGAATGGAGTTGCGCAAATCGCGCGCGCCACGCACGCCGCCGTCGGCGTCGTTTGCAATGATCTTGGGCACCTCCGACGAAACGGTGAGTGTGATCCCTTTCTCTTCCAGCGCCGGCTGCAGCTCGTTAATCAGCAGAGAGGCTATCTTTTCAAAATTTTCATGCGTGAGGTCATTAAACACGACAACCTCATCCACACGGCCAATAAACTCAGGGCGCAAAAAGTCGCGCAGCGCCTGCAGCGAGCGCTCTTTTGTGGCCGCGCTCTTGCTCTTTCCGAAGCCCATCACGCCCTCTTTGCGGTCACTGCCCACGTTAGAGGTCATGATAATAACGGTGTTTTCGAAGCTCACCGTGCGGCCTTGGGCGTCGCTGGTTTTGCCCTCGTCAAGAATCTGCAAAAAGATATTCAGCACATCGGGGTGCGCCTTTTCAATTTCATCAATGAGAATCACGGCATAGGGCTTTCTTCTCACCTTTTCGGTCAGCTGCCCGGCGTCGTCATAGCCCACATAGCCGGGGGGCGAGCCGATGATCCTTGACACGCTGTGCTTTTCCATAAACTCAGACATATCAAGGCGAATCAGGGTTTCAGGCGTGTCGAACAGCTCGTTCGCAAGCTGCTTGACAAGCTCTGTCTTGCCCACGCCCGTCGGGCCCACAAAGATGAAAGAGGCCGGGCGCTTCTGGGGGCTGATTTGCACACGGCTGCGGCGGATGGCTGCCGTGACAAGGTTCACGGCTTCGTCCTGCCCGATCACGCGCCCCCGCAGCTTTTCGCCAAGATCCGCAAGGCGGCGCAGGTCGCTGTCGATAATTTTATGCATGGGAATACCCGTCCAGAGATTGATGACCTTTGCCAGGTCGTCCTCAGTCACGGCGTTGTCCTGCGCTTTGGTTTTCAGGCTGTCGCTTTTGCTCTCAAGGCTGAGTATCTCAGCCTTAACGCGTGCAACCTCTTCATAGTCGATGGTTTCAGGGTCGCCCGTCAGCTCGTCTTCCAAGTCATACAGCTCGGCAAGATGCTGCTCGTGTATTTCAAAATCACTGATGGCCTTGTTGCGCAGGTTTGCGCAGGTGCAGGCCTCATCCAGCAAATCAATGGCCTTGTCAGGCAGAAAACGGTCGTTGATATAGCGTTCCGAAAGGGTCACGGCACGGTAGAGCAGGGTGTCGCTGATGGACACCTTGTGAAAGTTCTCATAATAGGACTTGATGCCCTTGAGCATTTCATAGGCGTCCTGGATCGAAGGCTCCTCTACCTTCACAGGCTGAAAGCGCCGCTCAAGCGCCGCGTCTTTTTCGATGTGCTTGCGGTATTCCGTGTATGTGGTGGCTCCAATGACCTGAATCTCGCCGCGTGAAAGTGCCGGTTTGAGGATGTTCGCGGCGTTCATCGAGCCCTCCGCGTCGCCGGTGCCCACAAGGTTGTGCACCTCGTCAATAAAGAGGATAATGTTGCCCTCTTCCTTCACCTCGTCAACAAGCCCCTTGATGCGGCTCTCAAACTGGCCGCGGAACTGCGTGCCCGCGACAAGGGCCGTCAGGTCAAGCAGATGAATCTCTTTTTCGCTCAGCTTTGCGGGCACCTCGCCCGCCGCGATTTTTAAAGCCAGCCCCTCGGCAATGGCCGTCTTGCCAACACCCGGCTCGCCGATGAGGCAGGGGTTGTTTTTGGAGCGGCGGCAGAGAATCTGCGTGACGCGGTAGATCTCGTCGTCACGGCCGATGATTCTGTCTATTTTTTCTTCTCTGGCCTTTGCGGTCAAATCCGTGCAGTAAAGGCTGAGAAACTTGCGTTTAGTCACGTTCTTGTTCTTTTTCTTGCGCTTTTGCTCGCTTCTATCCGCCTGCTGGGGGGTGCTGGGGCGCTCCTGCGGAAAGGAGGCTTCGCTTCCGGCGTCAAGATCATCATCCGTTGCCGACTGAGCGGCTGAAGAGGGCGGCTGAGAACCGTTGCCGAACATGTTTTGAAAAAACGGCAGGGTCGAGGCTCCGCCCGGCTCAAACGCGTCACCGAGGTCAAGCCCGTCCATCATTTCGCCGAACTGGGCGTTCATCTCCTCCACATCTTCTTCGGTCACGCCCATTTTTTCCATCATCTGCTTAATGGGGCCGATGTTCATATCAATCGCACACTGGATGCAAATGCCCTCCTGCGTGCTTTTATCACCGTCAATTTTTGAAATAAAAATCGTCGCGGGGCGCTTTTTGCATCTTGAACATATCATATTGTTCATTCTTCTTCATGCCTTTCCTTTTCCATCCGCAAGAGGAACATCTGGAAAACTACAAATCTTAAAAATTCGCCCCGTCCGGCATGCAGACACCGGCAACCCGGGGCGTTTGCAAATTATATTTGTCTGAAAAAACAAGGCGCTGCCGATCATTTCGCGGCGGGGGCACCTTCATTTTTTTTGTTTTCTCTAAACTGCCTGAAGGTCTCGGGCACATAGCTCAGCAGTGCAACGAAGGTCATGACGGCCGAAAGAACAACCAGCACCATCGTGACGCTCTCAGGGAGCGCGAGATCGGGGTTTGCGCGCACAAATGCGCCCACTTCGGGCCCAAAGGCGACGACAAGCAGCATCACAACATAAAACATCAGCGTGGCAATTTTGCCATAAATTTCTGCCGCGCCGGGGCGAATGCCCTTTGCGAGCATAATCGCGCCGCCAACAATCATTATGCCCTCTTTGACAAGGAAAAATAAAAACACCCAGCTAAAAGCTTTCATCGTGCCGCTGCTCGCCTTTTGAAACTCAAAAAAGAGCATGACCGCAATAGTGATTTGGGTGAGTTTGTCTGCCACGGGGTCGAGCAGCTTGCCAAGGGCGCTGATTTGATTGAACCGGCGGGCAATTTTGCCGTCCAAAAAATCTGTCGTGCCCGAAACAAACAAAACAGAAAAAGCCCAGATGAATTTTTCTTGATAAAACAGCACCGCAAAAACAGGAATCAAAATGATTCTAAGCACAGTCAGTGCGTTCGGCACCGTCCATGCATTCTCAAACAAATCGCTTTTTTTCTTCATAACAAACCCCATCCTTCTCTTTCACAGAAAAAATTCAGCCAAACAGCAAAGAAGAAACCACGCCGCAAATCGCAGAGCCTTCCACTGCGGTGCCAAAGGCGGACTCGGCGGCAAACGTGCCGACCACAACAAGCGCCACGCAAAGAATCACAACAACAAACAGGCCGCGCACCGCGCCAAGCACCGCGCCGAGAACCGTGTTTACCTTTTTCAAGGGGGTGTAATTCACAAGGCCGCTGATCACGCGGGCAAGAATCTTTACGACGATCAGCAGCACGATGCCAAGCACCACAAAGCAAATCATTCTGATGACCACGGTCGCCACGGGGGCGATGATTCGCTGCTCAATGTTGTTCACATTCACAACACTGCCGATGGCCGCGCCGATGCCGCCGTTGCCGAACAGGTGCAGCTGGTCAATCAGGGAAACAACAGACGAAGGGAGCACATTCAAAAACAGCTGCGGATCAAACACCGTTTCGGGGCTGGTGATTGCAGCCGGGAGCTTGTCAAGCAGCAAAGCAACCATGCGCTCGCTCACAAACTGGTCATAAATTGCAACCGAAAGCGGCGCCGCGAGCTGAAACGCGACGGCAAACGCAATGATGGAACCCAAGAGGTCAAACAAGGTGAGAATAAAGCCTTTTTTTGCCGCAAGCAAAATCGTAAAGGCATAAATGGCAACAAGCAACAGGTCAATTACAATACCCATAAGAATCTATCCTTTCAAGCGGGTGTTTTTGAATGATACTGAACACTATTAGAAAAGCAGACAAAATAGAGTGATACATTCTTTAAGAAGAATGCGCTCTGAGCGATAATTTTATCGTCGCTTTTATTGGTGTTCAGTATGAGTATCTGATGCCCGCTTTTATTTTCAGGAAGCAAAAAAAATATATAGCCGCACTCCCTGCAACAACTCATAAGGCCGATACCCGCGGCAAATGGAATTGCGGATATCATAGCATAAAAAACCGGTTTTGTACAATAAAATAGCAAAAGCGTCATTAAAATTTTACAATTTCTTCTCGCCTTATGCAATTTCAGATTATTGTGCTTTTGAAGAAGGTTCTGTTTGCGCCGGCGGAGCAGTGGTTTGCACAGAAGGATCGGTCGTTTCAGGCGAAACATCGGCCGGCTGCGTTGTGGTTGTGGCAGCCTGCGTGGTTTGCGCGACAAAGGAATCTGCTTTGTACACAAGCACGCCCACGGACGAGAGCACAAACAGCTTGCCCGAAACGGCGGCAAGCCGCACCGCGTCGCCTGAAAGGGCGACCGAGCCGATGCGTTCACCGCTATAATTATATGTTTCGATCCTGTCGTTTAGCATCAAGCTGACAGAAGAAGCCGCGCAGGCAAGGGCCTTGACATTTTCATCGATTGACAACGAAAATACCTCCTTGCCCTTGTTGCTATAGCCATAAACATCGTTTGCATGGCTGCTGCCGAACTTTGAGGCCACAATGGCGGAACGGTTATTATCCGCATAGGCATAATAGCGCGCGGTGACGCCGTCAAACGCCCTGCCTGCCGCAATGGTTTTGCCCGAAACCACCTGAATCCCCGCAGAGGTATACACAAGCGCGGTGCCGTTTGCGGTGAATTCTGAAGAAAAGACAGAAACAGCGCCAAGGTCAAACATCGCAAGACTTTCCGCATAAGAAAAATCAAACACATGCACCTTTGAGTAAAGCTGCGCGTCCTTGCTGCCGATAACGGCGACGACCGCCTGCCTGTTGTTCGGCGAAACGCTCACGTCCACAATGTGCTCGGCGGCGCAGTTCCAGCGGAACTTCTCTTTAAAGCTGGCGGAAAACACAATCAGCTGGCTGGTTGCGTCATCTGCCCTTGTTGCAAGAGCAAAACCACCTTTTTCGGTGACGGATGCGGTGATAATACTTTTTTCGGCCTGCCCCTCAAACACAAGGCCGGTGCGCTTTTCAATTTTATAACCGGTGCCGCCCTTGTCATACAGCAGCACGTTGGATTTTTTGGTGTCTATCGCTGGGGATGCAAACTCGTGCGCGGATTTGCGGATGAGTTCCCCCGACGAATCCAAAAACACAAGCTCGGTTTGCGTCAGCAGCACGACACCCGAGCCAAGCGGGCGCATGTCCAGCACCGTGTCGGCCGCTATGACGTGGGTAACGGCCGTGTTTGTCTTCAAAGCGGGAAGATTGGTTTCTGTTTGAAAATAATCTCTGAATATTTTGGCCATGGCAAACAGCACCATTAAAAGAGCGGCAATCACCATGAGCACCTTCAAGAGGGTCATGATTTTTTTCTGGTCAAGCCTTGCGGCGTTTTGCCTGTTGTTCGGTTGTTGCATCACTCATTGCCCCCTGTCATGTTCATAACAGACATGTTCAAGATACAGCCCCTGTGCCGGGGCGGTCGCGCCCGCGCGGGCACGGTCTTTTGACAGAATAATGTCACGAATGCTGCCTCGTTCAATCTTTCCCTCATGGATGCCCAGCAGCGTGCCCACCATGATGCGCACCATGTTATATAAAAACCCGTCTGCCGTGACAAAAAAAGAAACGAAGTCCTCCTCGCGCACGACACACGCGCTCTTTACACTGCGCACCTTTGACTGCACGCTGCCGCCCGCGGCGCAAAAGGCCGAAAAATCATACTTACCAAGAAACAACTGCGACTGCTCGTTCAAAAACACATCATCGAGCACACGGTTGTAATGCAGCGCCCGCCCTTCAAAAAAAGGGTTGCGCACGGGGCTGTTCCAGATGAGATAGCGGTATTCTTTTGCCGTGCAGCTGTATCTGGCGTGAAAATCCCCGGGTACCGCCCTGCAAGCGGTCACGGCAATGTCAAAAGGCAGATAGGCGTTCAAGGCCGCAATAACGCGCTCACAGGGCAGGGGGCTTTCTGTTTTGAAATTGCAGCAAAACATATGCGCGTGCACGCCGGTGTCCGTTCTGCTGCAGCCTACAACCGGCAGACGAGCACCAAAGACACGCTCGATGGCGTCCTGCAAGCATTCTTGCACCGTAGAGGCGTTTTTCTGCACCTGCCAGCCGTGATAGGCCGAACCGTCATAGCAAAGCGTCAAAAGCAAGTTCTTCATATACCCCGCCTCCGGGCGTTTTTCTGCACCTGCCAGCCGTGATAAGCCGAGCCGTCATAGCAGAGCGTCAAAAGCAAGTTCTTCATATACCCCGCCTCCGGGCGTTTTTCTGCACCTGCCAGCCGTGATAAGCCGAACCGTCATAGCAAAGTGTTAAAAGCAGGTTTCTCATATTCCCCCGCCTTTCAGTTGTCATAATACAGACCCGAATTGAATATTAAAAAACACGATCGCGGCAACAACGCAAACCGTTACGGCAAGCGCGAAATAATCGCGGAACGCAAGATGCATCTGCCGCATTCTGGTTCTGCCCTCGCTGCCGCGGTAGCAGCGGCATTCCATCGCAAGCGCCAGGTCATAGGCGCGGCGGAACGCGTTGACAAACAGCGGGATAAAGATCGGAATCAGCGCCTTCGCGCGTTTGATAACGCCCCCGCTTTCAAGGTCCGCCCCTCTGGCCTTTTGCGCGCTCATGATTTTATCGATCTCTTCGATCAGGGTAGGGATGAAGCGCAGGGCGATCGTCATGATCATCGCGAGGGTATGCACGCGGATCTTGAATATTTTCAAAAACGAAAACAGGCGCTCGATCGCGTCCGTCAAAAGAGTGGGCGAAGTGGTATAGGTCAGCAGCGAGCTGAACAAAATCAGGCTGATGATGCGGATCACCACAAACAGCGCGGTAAAAACGCCCCCGCTTGTAATTTGAAAATATTTCGCGTCAAGCCATGTCGTCCCTGTTTTGTTATAAAAAATCTGCAGAACAGAGGTAAACAGAATAATGAAAAAAATCATTTTCATGCCCTTGAGAATCACCCTCGGTGAAATGCGCGAAAGCAGCACGCAGAGAACGGTGAGGGCGAACACCAGACCGACAGAAAAAAAGTTCTGGCACAAGAAAATGGCCACGATATAAATAAAGGTCAGCACGAGCTTCATTCTCGGGTCGAGCTTATGCACAAACGAATCACCGGGGAAAAACTGGCCGATGGTAATATCCTTGATCATTTCGCGCCGCCCCCCTCTTTCAAAACACGCAAAAGCTCCCGCCGCGCACCCTCCAGAGTGAAAACAGAAGAATTGACGGCATAACCCCGCTTTTTCAGCTCGAGCAGGATTTGTGTGACCTGCGGAATGTTCAGGCCCATTTTGGTCAGCTCCGCGCTGCGCAAGAAAACCTGCTCAACAGAGCCGTCCATGGCGATCTTGCCCCTGTTCATCACAATAATGCGGCTCGCAAGGGACGCCACGTCGTCCATGCTGTGTGACACGATAATCACCGTTTTGCCGGTTTGCGTGCAATAGTTGCGAATGAGCGAAAGGATCACGCGCCGCCCGTTCGGGTCAAGCCCGGCGGTGGGTTCGTCCAGAATCAGCACCTCGGGCCGCATGGCCATCACGCCCGCAACGGCGACGCGCCGTTTTTCGCCGCCCGAAAGGTCAAAGGGAGATTTTTCAAAATAGTCCTCCTTCAAGCCCACAAACGCCGCCGCCTCGCTCACCGCCGCGCGGACTTCATCCTCTTTGAGCCCCATGTTTGTAGGGCCAAAGGCAATATCACGGTAAACGGTGCTTTCAAACAGCTGATATTCGGGGTATTGAAAGCAGAGCCCCACTTGAAAACGCACGGAGCGGGTCAGGGCCTTGTCCGCATTAATGTCCTTCCCCATGAAAAGCACCTGCCCGCTGTGGGGCTTTAACAGGGCGTTCAAATGTTGAATCAGGGTGCTTTTGCCCGAGCCGGTGTGGCCGATGAGGGCGACGATTTCGCCCTTTTCGACCGAAAGGCTCACGCCGTCAAGCGCCCGCATCTCAAAGGGCGTGCCCTTGCCGTAGATATATGTAAGATTTTTCACTTCCAGTAAGCTCATGCTGTTGTATCCTTTCAGGGAAACTTCATTTTAATGCGGCCTTTTGAAACGCGCTGACAAATTCAGAGACCGTCAGAACGTCATTCGGCAGCTCCACGCCGTCCGCTTTCAAAAGCCCTGCAAGCTCCGCGCTTACGGGCACGTCAAGCCCAACGGCCTTGAGTTCCCCAGCGCGGGCAAACACCTCGCGGGGCGTGCCGTCAAACAAAATTTTGCCGTCATCCATCACCACAATGCGGTCGGCCTCCACGGCTTCGTCCATAAAATGCGTGATATATACCACGGTTTTGCCCATTTCGCGGTTGAGCTTTTGAATGGTCTGCATGACCTCCTTGCGCCCTGACGGGTCCAGCATGGCGGTTGGTTCGTCAAACACAATGCAGGCTGTAAGCATGGCAATGATGCCCGCAATGGCCACCCGCTGCTTCTGCCCGCCCGAGAGCTTGTGAGGCTCGTGATGGCGGTAGTCATACATGTTCACGGCCCGCAGTGCGTCGTCCACCCGTTTTCGGATTTCAGCCGGGGGCACGCCGAGGTTTTCGGGGCCGAAGGCCACGTCCTCCTCCACAATCGAGGCCACAATCTGGTTGTCGGGGTTTTGAAACACCACACCCACGGTTTTGCGGATGTCATATTCGAGCGCCTCATCCTGCGAATCCATGCCGTTCACAAGCACCTGCCCTTCGGCAGGCAGCAATATCGCGTTCGAGAGCTTTGCCAGAGTGGATTTGCCCGAGCCGTTGTGCCCGAGAACGGCAACCAGTTCCCCTTGACGGATCGTCAGATTTACGTCCTTCACCGCCAGCGGCAGGAGGGTTTCGTCCTCAGAATCATAGCGAAAGCTTACATTTTTAAATTCAATGATTGGTTTGTTTGTCATGCCGATGGTTGTCCTTTCAAAGGAGTGTTATTTTCTGCGCAATAAGCGCCGCTTATTAAGTAGCGCAATTCTGCAGGTATGACCTTATTTCTTCTTAGTCCTGTGTCCAATAAGCGGTGGAGCCACAAGGTAAAACAAGCCCCGTTTCGCTCACGCGCAGCCCAAGCTCGCTTGCCGCAACCGTGCCGCCCTTGTGCTTCATGACATAGGATAAAATATATTGAATCACCGCCGGTGAAAGTCCCGCGGTGTAGGAGTTGACCATGAACAGCACGGGCTTGTCCGAAAGCAGGCCGGCGCAGGCCTCGCAAAAGCGGTAGACCTCGTCCTCAAGCTTCCACACCTCGCCGCCGGGGCCGCGCCCATAGGAGGGCGGGTCCATTAAAATGATGTCATATTGACTGCCGCGGCGCTTTTCGCGCTCCACAAACTTGATGCAGTCGTCCACGATCCAGCGCACGCCCTTTTCGAGAACGCCCGAGTCGCGCGCGTTTTCTTTCGCCCAGAGCACCATGCCCTTCGCGGCGTCCACATGCGTGACAGAAGCGCCGGCGGCAAGGGCGCTGACGGTCGCCCCGCCGGTGTATGCAAACAGATTGAGCATTTTCAGCGGTCTGCCCGCTTCTTTGATTTTTTGGGCCGTAAAGTCCCAGTTCGAGGCCTGCTCGGGAAAGAGCCCCGTGTGCTTGAAGCCCATGGTTTTTATGTGAAACGTGCAGCTGTTATAAGCGATTGGCCAGCGGTCGGGGATTTTTTTATAGACCTCCCATTTGCCGCCGCCGCTTTGCGAGCGAAAGTAGCGCGCGTCCGCCGCCTTCCACAGCCGGTGATTGCGCGGCGTGCTCCAAATCACCTGCGGGTCGGGGCGAATCAAAACCACATTTCCCCAACGTTCCAGCCGCTCGCCCTGCGAGCAGTCAATCAGCTCATAATCCTTCCAGTTTTCCGCAATCCTCATGAAAAACGATCTCCAAATATTCTTCTAATCATTATTATATCAGCCGTTCGCGGACGACCTCCGCCACCTCTTCGCAAAGGTGACGAATTTGCCCGCCGTCGCGCCCTTCCATCATCACGCGCACCAGCGGCTCTGTGCCCGAAGCGCGCACAAGCACGCGCCCGCTTTCGCCCAGCTCCGCCTGTGCTTTTTCAATGGCGGTTTTGATCTCTTCATCTTCCCCAAGGCGCAGCTTGCCATAGGCCGAAACACGCACGTTGATCATCTCCTGCGGGAAAATCTCAATGTCGTCAGAAAGCTCGGCAAGGCTTGCGCCGCTCTCCCACAGGCAGTTCAAAAGCAAAATGGCAGAAAGCTGGCCGTCGCCTGTTGTGGAAAAATCTGAAAAAATGATGTGGCCCGACTGCTCCCCCCCAAGATTATACGAGTTTGCGAGCATGTTTTCAAGCACATATCGGTCGCCGACCTTTGTTTTTTCAGAGCGGATGTCATATTTTTTCAAAAATTCAAATAAGCCCATGTTGCTCATGACGGTGGTTACGAGCGTGTTTTTTTGCAGCGTGCCCTTTTCTTTCATGTGCCGCGCCAAAATAGCCATAATGCGGTCGCCGTCAACAAGCCTGCCGCGTTCATCCACCGCCAAAAGCCGGTCGGCGTCACCGTCGAAGGCAAAGCCCGCGTCGCAGCCGTGTGAGAGCACATATTCCTGCAGCTGTTCCATGTGCGTGGAGCCGCAGTTACGGTTGATGTTGGTGCCGTCAGGCTCCTTTGAAAGAAACAGGCACTGCGCACCCAAAAAAGGAAAGACCTTTTGCGCCGTGGCAGACGCCGCGCCGTTTGCGCAGTCAAAAGCAAAGGTCTTACCGGTAAAATGGCCGCGCGCGCACACAAGCAGGTGCTTTGCATAATCGTCGACCGCCGACATATCAGAAAAAGCAGAGCCCACCGCGCCGCCGATGATCTGTGGAAAAACGAACGTGTCGTCAAGAATCAATTCTTCAATCCTGTCCTCCACCTCGTCGGGGAGCTTGTAGCCCTGAGCGTTGAAAATCTTGATGCCGTTATATTCACACGGGTTGTGCGAGGCCGAAACCATCACGCCCGCGTCATAAGCGTTGTTCTTTACTAAATACGCCACAGCGGGCGTGGGCAGGACACCCGCGTTGGTCACGCACGCGCCCACAGACAGCAGACCCGCGGTCATGGCGCACACGAGCATGTCGCCTGAAATGCGGGTGTCCGCGCCGATGAGCACGCGGGGCATTCCCCCGGTTGCCTCTGAAAGCACCATGGCGGCGGCGCGCCCGATTTTGACGCACAGCTGAACGCTCAGCTCAGTATTTGCAACGCCGCGAATGCCGTCGGTGCCGAATAATCTTCCCATAGAAAAACCTCCATGTATGTTTCCTGTTTTATATATATGCCAAAATCAAGCTGAAAAGTCACGCGAACGCTCTGTAGTAGTATGGTGAAATCCCGTCCTGTCTATACGAAAGCGTTCTTATAAGAAGCTCTGCTGCCCGGGCACAGGCAAACCGAGGTGCGCATAGGCCGAAGGGGTCACCACGCGCCCGCGGGGGGTGCGCGAGAGAAAGCCGATTTGCATCAGATACGGTTCATACACATCCTCAATTGTCACGGATTCCTCACCGATGACCGCCGCGATCGTTTCAAGCCCCACCGGGCCGCCGTTATAGTGCTTTATCATAGACGACAGCAGCAGCCGGTCAATGGAGTCAAGCCCAAGCTCGTCGATCTCCATACGGTCAAGCGCCGTTTTCGCCTCTTCCTGCGTGATTTCACCGCTGCCGAGCACCTGCGCGAAGTCGCGCGAGCGTTTGAGCAGGCGGTTGGCGATTCGGGGCGTCCCGCGCGAGCGTGAGGCAATCTCCTCTGCGCCAAACGTGTCGATGCCAATGCCCAAAATCCCCGCGCTGCGCCTGACGATCATGCCAAGCTCTTCGGCTGAATACAGCTCCAGCCGCAGCAGCACACCGAAGCGGTCGCGCAGCGGCGCGCTCAGTTGCCCGGCCCTTGTGGTCGCGCCCACAAGCGTAAAGTGCGGCAAGTCCAGGCGGATCGAACGCGCGGAGGGGCCTTTGCCGATGATGATGTCAAGCGAATAATCCTCCATCGCGGGGTAAAGCACCTCTTCCACACTTCTTGACAGACGGTGGATTTCGTCAATAAACAGCACGTCGCCCTCGTTGAGGTTTGTGAGCAGCGCCGCGAGGTCACCCGGCTTTTCGATTGCGGGGCCCGAGGTTACCCGGATCTGCACATTCAGCTCATTGGCAATGATGCCCGCAAGCGTGGTTTTGCCAAGCCCGGGCGGGCCGTAAAGCAGCACATGGTCAAGGGCCTCGCCGCGCTGCAACGCCGCTTCGATATAAACCTTGAGGTTTTCCTTCGCCTTTTCCTGCCCGACATATTCTGTGAGCACCTTCGGGCGCAGCGAAGTTTCATATTCAGAGTCAAAGGCGCTGATGTCGGGAGCGACGAGCCTGCCTTCTTCGTTAAAATCCATAATAACCGTTCCTTTCACCCGAAGGGGAAGAATCGTGCCGCAACAGCGGAATCTTAATGGTTTATCAGAACTTCGCGAGATTCTTCAAAGCCTGCTTGATCAGTTCTTCAACCGGCAGGGCACTGTCAATCCTTGCGACGGCGACAGAGGCCTCAGACTGGGAATAGCCGAGCATCACCAGAGCGCTCACCGCCTCGCCCGCGTTGCCCGCAGCGGAGGCAATACCCGCCGACAGATCCATCGTGGGTGAAAGGCCAGCCGAAAGCTTGTCCTTTAACTCAAGCACCATGCGCTGTGCGAGCTTGGGTCCAACGCCCTGCGCCTGCGTGATGGTTTTTGCGTCGCCGGTGGCGATGGCCAAAGCAAGCTTTTCAGGCGAAAGCGCGGAGAGCACGGCAAGCGCCGCCTTTGGCCCCACGCCCGAAACAGAGAGCAGCTCGCGAAAACAGGTCAGTTCTTCGTTGGAATGGAACCCATAGAGGTCCATTGCGTCTTCACGCACGCTCAAATGCGTGAACAGGGTGGCGGTCCCGCCCACACTGCCGATTTTTTTGAGGGTGTTCATGGTGGTGAAGCATCGAAAGCCCACGCCGCCGCAGTCAATGGCGACGCTCACGGCGTCCTGCATAATAATCTTACCCGTTAAGCTGTAAAACATAATCTATAAATATCCTTTCGAGATATTAGCCTATAATGAAAAGATCGCGCGCAATACTATCTTCCGCATTGCCTGAGCCTGCCCAGCATCGAACCGCTTGCATGGGCGTGGCAGATGGCCATGGCGAGCGCGTCGGCAGTGTCGTCGGGTTTCGGGATTTTTTCAAGAGCGAGGATGATGCGCGTCATCTCCTGCACCTGCTTTTTTTCTGCCCGCCCATAGCCCACAACGCTTTGCTTGACCTGTAAAGGGGTGTATTCAAACACCTCCATGCCGTTTTTATGTCCGGCAAGCACAATCACGCCCCGCGCCTGGCTGACGTCGATGACCGTTTTCGCGTTGGTGTTATAAAATAGCTTTTCAATCGCCATCGCCTCGGTTTTATATCGCTCGGCAATGGCGCAAACATCGTCAAACACCCGCTCGAGCCTGCAGGAGAAATCCATGCCCGCGGGGGTGGTGATCGCGCCGTAGTCCACAACCGAAAAGCGGTTGCTCTGATAATCCACAACGCCCCAGCCCACAGTCGCGTAGCCCGGATCAATTCCTAAAATGCGCATTGCCGCACCGCCTTTCTTAAAAATATATTTTACCATATATTACACGCGTGAGCAAGGATTATTTGCTGGCAAACAAGCGGTTTGTGAAAATAAGGAAAGAAAAATAAAAAATCTCTTGACAATTCTGTTTTTATAAGTGTATAATACTTCTCGCAATGCGGAATTGTGTAACGGTAGCACGGCAGACTCTGACTCTGTTTGTCTGGGTTCAAATCCTAGTTCCGCAGCCAAAACAAAAATGAATATCCAATGAAAAATGGACAAACCGTTGTAGAACAAGGGATTGTCCATTTTTCTTGTCCAAAATCAGTTTTTGTCTGAAAAAGAGATAGGTTGTATTTTGACTAACAGATTTTTCAGTATTTTTGGGCAAATCTATTGTTCTGAAAAAAAGTGCTTTTCTTTATACCCTTTGAATAAAATTTATTATGGAGGGTAAAGAAAATGGAGAAATTATCTTTAGAAAGAACCAACACAAAAATAACTACACAAGAGGCATTTAACCGATTTTTGCGTATTAAAAAGGCAAAAAATTTATCTCCGGAGACAATTCGTTATTATGATGACAGCTTTCGCTATTTTGGAGAATACTTTGATATAACGTTGCCGTGTATAGAAATTACAATAGACACTTATTATGGATATATTGAGTATTTGCAAGAAAACAAAAATGCAAATCCAATAACAATGAATAGCTATTTACGAGCATTGAGAACTATTCTATATTTTTTTATGGAAGAGGGGTATACTAAGCAGTTTAAAATATCATTGCTTAAAGTCCCCAAGCATATAAAAGAAACTTATACAGATGAGGAACTGGAACGATTGTTAAAGAAGCCTGATATAAAAAAGTGTAATTTCACTGAATACCGAAATTGGGTTATGGCAAATTATTTTCTAGGTACAGGAAATCGATTAAGTACAGCAATCAATGTTAAAATTGGTCATCTGGACTTTGAAAATAGCTTAATTTTTATGGGAAAAACAAAGAATGGAAGACAACAACTTATACCAATGTCAAAATCCTTGTCAGAGGTATTACAAGAATATTTGATTTATAGGAAAGGAACTGAAGAGGATTATTTGTTTTGTAATTTACATGGTGGGCAGTTAACAAGAGATGGCACTACCTGTCTAATGGGGAAGTATCATAAAAACCGAGGGGTAAATAAAACTTCTATCCATTCATATAGACATACCTTTGCTAAAAAGTGGATTTTAAATGGTGGCGATATTTTCAGATTACAAAAGATATTAGGTCATAGCAGTTTAGATATGGTTAGAAATTATGTCGAAATGTTTAATGAAGACCTACAAAAAGATTTTGAAACGTTTAACCCTTTGGACAATTTTGTAAAAGATAAAAGAGCAGATGTGCTTAGAATGAAGAAATAAATTAAATTGTAGAAAACAGGTGCAGTTAAGCCCAAAAGCTAACTGCACCTGTTTTTTGTACTGATAAAAGATGTAATCAAAATATGATTGTGAGTTGGTTAAGCAAAATGAATACGAAAGGATAAATAAACGATTCGCGCTTAAAAGCTATTGGCTCTGGAAATATCCGCATTCATCTTTGTGCGGACGAACATGCTCTCTCCGGTGGTTGCAGTACCAACCGGAATTACTGCCGGAATCTCTGGTACAATAAATACAGTTGTAACATATCTTCTCTTTATCAGCCATTACATTCACCCCCTTACCTAAACGTTATATCCCGACTTTGCAACTTCTTTATGACTTTTTAAATCGCCATTGCACTATTTATTTTTGCGTTGCCACCAATGTTTTTTATTCTTTGAAGCGGATTGTTTGCCTAGTTTTTCTTTTGCCAAAACCTTGAATGCTTGAGAAAGTTGAGGGTCTGCTAATATATTTATAAAATCTTTGCAAGTACTGTCTTCATCAACATAATTCCCCCTTTTTTTGCAATAAAATGTTTGTCGTTGGCTATCATTCTCTATGTGCATACATTCCCAACAATTTCCCACTTTTAAGTAATTAACATAATTGTCGCAAACAAAATTATCGTTAACGTAGCAGGATTTCTTTTTACAGTAAAGTTGATTTTTGTTTTCATCAAAGGTCATGAAATAACAGCTATTACAGTTAGTCATTTTTAAGCTCCCTTTTCTGCTATGAATTGCTAACTAAATAGATATAAACAATAATAAATAATTTTTTTTATTTTTTAATGTGAAAAATTTTATGCTTTCTTTAGGATAAGAATTTCTTGTTTGTCTTCAAGCACAGCACAAATAAGTTTATCTTTGTCATTCCAATTTAATAGTTTTCTAAATTCAAGTGGAATTGTAACCCTGCCGAAGCTCGTCCAATGTGCGGATAATAACCGGCTCTTGTTTCATAACTTTGCTCCTTTCTGTATAATATTCTGTTTTTATCGCAAAATATAAATAGAGTACAACATGTAAAGTCGTAAAGTTCAGTACTTAACGAAAAAACAGGGATAAACCTTTATTCTGAAAGGCTTATCCCTGTTTTTTACCCTATTTTTGACCACTTAAAAATTAACCGCGACCTTTTCAATCTGTGCTTTCTTTTGTTCTAAAGTTGGGTGAACATACATTTTCATGGTAAAGCTGACATCTGTGTGACCTAATATCACACTCAATGTTTTTAAATCCATGCCCTTTGCAATAGCCCTTGTCGCAAAGGTATGTCGCAGGATATGAAATTTGTTATCCTGCAAATGAAACTTCTTTAATATCTTTTTAAAATAGGTTTGATAGTTTCGTGGCTCCATATGTTTCATTGTTCCTGTCAATACATATGTCTTATCATAATGTTTGAATTCTTTCAGTTTGGCAATTAAAACAGAGGGTATCGGAACGAGCCTGATTGAAGCCTCACTTTTCGGAGCATTAATGATTATCTTTGTTTTTCTATTATCCGATTTATCCGTAACCTTCAATCTTTGCAGGGTTTTTGTAATATATATCACTTCATTATCAAAATCAAAATCCTGCCATTGCAAGGCACAAAGTTCACCCAATCGCAACCCTGTTAGCATTGCAATCATTAATCCTAAGCTTTTAGTATCGGTGCCAATGAATAGACTTGACAGCATTCTTTCGTAGTCCTTATCCGATAAAACAAAAATTTCCGGCTGTTTTATACCGGGTTTATCAATATCGAAAGAAAGATTGCATTGTTTTTTCAATATATGTGTTAAAATACAAACAATATCACTTACCGTCTTCGCCGATAAAGGGGTTCCTTTTACCCCCCCACGTTCAAGCTTGAATGTAACAAATTGATTTAATACATCAGTATTTAATCGGTTAGCTTTGCACCCTTTGAAATAAGGCAGGAGGTGTTTTTCACAAACAAAAACATAATGAGCATAGGTGCTTTCTTTCACTCTGGATTTTATATCCAAAAGATAAGAATATAC
>JAISXG010000012.1 GCA_031270605.1 Oscillospiraceae bacterium
CGTCAAAGCCCACAAGAATCGAAAACGGGCCGGTGATGAGCTGCGAAGAAAAGGCGTTGCGCAAATATTCAAGCTCTTTGCGTTCCTCTTCCGGTTTGTCTTGAATGGTCGACCAGAACGGGGCGGCGATGACCGAGCAGATTTCCTGCAAGGTCAGTTTTTTCTTTCTGTGTAAATAGTCTATGATATAGGTAATGACTTCGGTGTCTGTCTGCAAGGTGCATTTATAGCCATACATTTCAATGGAGCGGCGGTTTGCGTCATAGGATGAGATTTCGCCGTTGTGCACGACCGAATAATCAAGAAGCGCGAAGGGGTGGGCGCCGCCCCACCAGCCGGGGGTGTTTGTGGGATAACGGCCGTGCGCTGTGAAGCAATAGCCCTCATAATCCTCAAGGCGATAAAACCGGCCCACGTCCTCAGGAAAGCCGACGGCCTTGAATACGCCCATGTTTTTGCCGCTTGAGAAAATATAAGTGCCGGGGATGGTCGTATTCACGCGAAACACGCTTTTTGCCACAAATTCGCGCTCGTCAAGCTGGCTGTCTGCAAGCTTGGTTGGCAGGGGAGTGACAAAATATCTCCAGATCAGTGGCTCATTGGTGATTTCGGGCATTTTGCGCGTGGGGATTTTGGAGAGGTTGATGATATCAAAATGCTTTTCAAGAAAAAGTTCGCAGTCCCTTTTCGCGCTTACGCTGTCATAAAATATATGAAAAGCATAATAATCCTTGTATTCGGGATAAATGCCGTATCCGGCGAAGCCGCCGCCCAAGCCGTTCGAGCGGTCATGCATCACAGAGATGGAGTCAATGATGCGCCCGCCCGAAAAGCGTTTGCCGCTTTTATCAAAAATACCCGATATCGCGCAGCCTGACGGGTTTCGAAACATGCCTTCTCTCACAATTCATAACCTCCTAAAATAACAATACTGTATTCTTGTTCCGGAAGAATAAGTATAAAACCTCACCCTCCCGCGCAATCTCAGCTTGTGCGGAAGAATGCATAACAATCTATTCATTATAAAAAAAACAACAAAGGCGCTCACCATACAGCGTCAACAACAAGAGCAAACCCAGGCGGGCCGCCGTTTTGACACTATATGATGAACGCCTTTGTTCATATTAATTACTATACTCTATATAGAGTAATTTTGTCAACAATTTGTGCGAAAAAAAATCTTCTGTTTTCACCAAATTTTAACATGAAAAAACAAACATCCTATATCGCAGATTCAAAATCACCAAAGCCGGAATCGTTTTTATATCACCGTACGTTAAAAATGCTCAAATAACGCAAGAATTTTTTGATTTTGCCTGTTTTATAAAAATATTCCAAAAGAAACCGGTTCTGTTCAGTATTTTTTTTGAATTATCATGACCAGGGCAT
Organism: Oscillospiraceae bacterium; assembly: GCA_031270605.1. Taxonomy (GTDB): domain Bacteria; phylum Bacillota; class Clostridia; order Oscillospirales; family Acutalibacteraceae; genus JAISXG01. Next base: position 1,390 of record JAISXG010000012.1, read on the forward strand.
ATGAAAAATTTTCAGCAAAACAATACGCACTGTGTCACACAAATGATTTATTTTGGATAAAATATATAATAATAATACTCCATAGCAGCGCCGAAAGAAAAGCCTGCCGCGCCGAAATATGTTTGTGCATATTGAAAGAGTATTTTGGTTATTGGGAACAATAATAGTACGGGCAGGATGCTTGACAAACATTTATGCCTGTGATAAAATAATGCACATACAGCAAAGACGCTGTGGGCAAGGGTCCACAGCGTCTTTGGTTTTACAAGCACAACCTGAAACCTCGAAAGGGGCGGATATTGATTCGCCAATCATTTTTGCAGGGATTTCACCGCATGGTTTATAAGCGCGGAACGCTTTTTCCGTCAGGTGGTTGCTGCAGAGCACAAAGGTGTCAGCCAGCTTGAAATTGTGGATTTTTCCGGTAAGCGAAGACACGCCGCCGGTTCAGGCTGGAGCAAAACAGACAAAGCGGCAGGGCCGTAATTTAAATTATTTTTAGGGGGCATATTGATGAGCACGGTTAAGGTTCCGGAAATATTCGGCAGCATGGTATTCAATGACGCTGTTATGAAAGCGCGGTTGCCGAAAGAAACCTATAAAGCATTGAAAAAAACGATTGCGAACGGCACGCATCTTGAGCTTGACGTCGCCAATGTTGTGGCTGCGGCGATGCGGGATTGGGCGACAGAGAAAGGCGTGACGCATTTCACGCACTGGTTCCAGCCCATGACCGGCATTACGGCAGAGAAGCACGACAGCTTTATTTCACCCGAGCCCGGCGGAAAAGTGATCATGGAATTTTCGGGCAAGGCCCTCATCAAGGGCGAGCCGGACGCGTCAAGCTTCCCCTCCGGCGGCTTGCGCGCAACTTTTGAGGCCCGCGGCTACACCGCATGGGATCCGACCTCTTATGCATTTATTAAAGATAACGTTCTTTGCATTCCCACCGCTTTCTGCTCTTACAGCGGCGAAGCGCTTGACAAAAAAACACCCCTTCTTCGTTCCATGCAGGCCGTCAGCGCCCAGGCGCTGCGCATTCTCAAGTTGTTCGGCGTAACGGACGCGAAGCGCGTTGTGTCCTGTGTCGGCCCGGAGCAGGAATATTTTTTGGTTGACAAGGCCATGTACTTAAAACGCCCCGACCTCATGTTCACGGGCAGAACCCTCTTCGGCGCACGTCCGCCCAAGGGTCAGGAGATGGAAGACCATTATTTCGGCGCGATCAAAGAGCGCGTTTCGGCATATATGCG
>JAISXG010000024.1 GCA_031270605.1 Oscillospiraceae bacterium
GATTGCGGTTGACACATAAGTCAGAAGAAGGTCATTCTCACGAAAACACCATGAGCTGAGCACCTTGTTGGTGATTTTTTGATCGAGCTTTTCCTTTTTCTCCGGCGGGAGCTCATGGCGAAGCTCCTTATATTGCTTGCGAAGCTGTTTTTTGAAGGGGCGGATGTCTAAGAATGGATGCATTGCATACTCTCCTTTAATTTTGCCGCCTTTTCCGCGCCGAGAAAATATTCTGTAATGGCAAGGCCGAAGTCGATCGCCACACCCACGCCCCGCGCGGTTATGATGTTGCCGTCACTCGCCACATACCGTGAAGAGATGCGCGCGCCGGTGAGATCTTTTTGAAACGAGGGAAACGCAATAGCCTCTTTGCCCTGCAGCAGGCCCTTGTGCCCCAAGATGGAGGGCGCGGCGCAAATGGCCGCAATGAGCTTGCCGTTTGCGTACGCATAATCGATAAAAGCCTGTACTGTGGCCGATTGCTCCAGCCCCAGTGTGCCGGGCATGCCGCCGGGCAGAACCACGGCTTCAAGCGTGTTGCTCGGAGTGACCTCCTGGCAGCAGGCGTCACAGACCACGGCAATGCCGTGCGCGCCTGTGATTGTTTTTGCGTTGACGCCGACCGTCAAAACCTCGAGCCCCGCGCGCCGTAATACGTCAACGGGGGCGAGCGCTTCAACTTCTTCAAACCCCTCCGCAAAAAAAACATAAATCATAAGAGCACTCCTTGTGTAAAATATGCTATAACCAATATATTTTACCCCAAATTCAGCCCCATGTAAAGACTGTTTATACGTTCCTTGATAATTTTTGCCTCTTCTGAGAGCGCAAGCGCCATACCGCCGCTATGCAGCCGCATATGATCAGACGACAGCTGAAAGCCGGAGGGGAAGGGGAGCGTGTATTCCTCAAGGTTGAATTTTTGGTGTAAAATGGCGGCGATCGCGTCAATTCTACCATTGACACTCAAGGCCTCTTTTATGCGCGGAGAGTCTCCGGCATCTTTTTCCGCCAGCAAATATGCCACGACTTTGCTGTTTTCGTGCGCCGAAAAGGCTTGCCCGCCATAAGCTTCAAGAATTGTTTTCTGAAAGGCAAGAACGGGTTTATCAAAGAAAAGGGCATCCGCCCCGCTGAGGGCCGCATCCCGGACAGCCGCAAAATCGTCAAGCTCCAAAGGCCTGACCTCGCAAAAGGGGTCTATCAGGGTTCTGACGCTCGTGCCCTTGAGCGAAATCTCTTTTGTTTTGAACACGGGCTCATAGCCGTGTTTTTGATAAAAATCATAGAGCGAATCCTCTGCGGGATAAAGGCAGATAAACTCTTTTTTCCGCCGCAAAGCGAACTCCTTTGCGGCACTGAGAAGCTCCGCCATCAGCCCCCGGCCGCGAAAGCCGGGCAGGGTCGCCGCGGCATAAAGGTAAAAGGACGCATATGTTTTTTTCAAAACCGAAAGGCCGCAGTCCAAAAGATAAAGTGCAGAAACAACAGCGCCCCCATTGCGCGCCACAAGCGTGGTTTGGGGGTCATAAAGAGTTGCAAAAAACGCATCGATTACCGTGTCGCTGTCGCCGAAAACAGTCTTCCAAAGGGCTTTCAGCTGCGGCTCTTCCTGCGGCTGCGGGTGGATGCTGGTATTATAAAAAGGCATGAATCCGCTTCTCCGTTTTCTGAAATATAAAAAAATAGAATGCTATGTTTATGAAGATGAAGGCAAAAGATTTTATGATATTATACCATTTGCTGGCAAGAAGACAAGTTTTTTGCAAAAATATTTGAATAGTCTTAACAATTATGATAAGATTGTAATGCCACGTTAGCGTGTGGTATTACCTGCAATATACCAATTCTCAGTATATAAAATAAAAGATTAGAAAAAGGTTGTTTTTTGCGATATGAATCAGTTTCAAACAAAAGTGAAAATTGTCGGCTGCTCTTCCCTTGGCGAGCAGGTTGCCGCGGCGTCCGGCCGCATTTCAACACAATCCGGCACCGCGAGCGAAATTCTCGCGCGTTCGGGCGATGCGGAGAAGAACGCGAACCTGATTGCAAAGGTCACCCGCTCGGGGCACAATTCCGTGATTGAGCACGCGGTGTTTCACATTGCGTTTGAGGATGTTTCGGTGTTTGCCGAACAGTTTATCATTGAGTTCCGCCTTGCGTCTTACACCGTCAAGTCCAGAAGATATGTGGATTTTTCCTCCGCCGGATATTATACACCAAATTTTGCGGACAGTGCAGTTACAAATAGTTACAAAAAACTTATGGAGCTTTTATTTGCAGAATATCAATATTTCTGCGGGCAGGGCATCCCGAAGGAGGACGCGCGTTTTCTTTTGCCCTATTGCTTATACAGCAACTTTTTTTGCACTGTGAACGCCCGCGAGCTGCTGTTGATGCTCCAATCCATGCTCTTTGGCCGTGGCGGCGCGTTTGCCGAGCTCAATGCCATCGGTGAGGATTTGCTTGTGCAATTGCAGGAGCTTGCGCCGGGTGTTTGCGCCGATTTTGCTTCGCGCGGCGGCAACTATGATAACCGTTTGGATTTTTCTGATTTAGCAGGGCAGGGTTCAATCGAAGCACACCAAGGTGATAAGCCGTTGGCTGAACTGTTGGCATGCACGCCGGATGCTTCGCTGGTTGTCGCAAAAAGTGCGCTGATCGGCGCAAATGAACTGCCCGCGGACGCGATTGAGAAGATTCTGCGGGACAATGAAAAAGCAGGCATAATCTTACAGCGCCTCTTGCAAAGCCGGCGTCCGCGCGCGCTCGAGCACGCGGTGTTCACCTTTCGTCTGAACGGTGTTTCGCTCTCAAGCATCACACACTTCACGCGCCACCGCATGCAGTCGATCGAGCTGCCCCTGCTCACAAAAACGAACCGTGCCTCTCACATTCTGCCCCCCACCGTCGCCCGTGAGCCGGCATTGCGCGAGCGCTATGAAGCTGCGTTTGCAAAAATGCACGAATGGTATGAAGCCATGAAAACGAGCGGCCTTTCGGAAGAAGAGCTTGTCTATTGCCAGCTGAGCGGCAATACGCTTGATTTTGTCTTGACGATGAACGCCCGCGAGCTGCTTCTGTTTTTTAAACTGCGCACCTGCAACCGCGCCCAGTGGGAGATCCGCGAGTATGCCGACGCTATGCTGCGGTTGTGCCGTGGGCAGTCGCCCGAGCTGTTTCAATACTTCGGCCCGGGTTGTTACACGGACAAGTGCCCCGAAGGCCCCATGAGCTGCGGCTCGAGTGAAATGAAACAAAAATATACAAAATTTGAATAGTTTCTTTGTGAAGCCTTATAATAATGAAGAAATTATAAAAAATATGCAGGAATCTTGTGAATGATTCTTGCAAAATAAGGGAAAGTATGTTATACTTTTCGGGCAATACGCACGCAAGGCCGATTGCAGCGGTGTGCAAAGGCGAAATCCTCGCTCTTTGTCCGCATGCAAGTTGAAGCCTGCGGAGGCAAACAAAAGGAGGACAAATTATGTCAGTAGTATCCATGAAACAGCTGCTTGAGGCAGGTGTGCATTTCGGCCACCAGACCAGAAGGTGGAACCCCAAAATGGCTCCGTATATTTTTACGGAACGCAACGGCATCTACATCATTGACCTGCAAAAGACTGTGAAGAAGCTTGAAGAGGCCTATACCTTCGTCAAGAAGGCCGCCGCAGAGGGCGACATCCTGTTCGTCGGCACCAAAAAGCAGGCGCAGGATTCCATTCGTGAAGAAGCCGTTCGCTGCAGCATGCCTTATGTCAACGCAAGATGGCTCGGCGGCATGCTCACAAACTTCAGCACCATTCAGCTGAGAATCAAGCGCATTGCCCAGATTAAAACTATGGAAGAGGAAGGCACCTTTGATTTGCTGCCCAAAAAAGAGGTCATCAAGCTGCAGCTGGAACTTGAAAAGCTCGAAAAATTCCTCGGCGGCATCACCGCGATGAAGAGAATGCCTGCGGCAATGTTCATTGTTGACCCCCGCAAGGAAAAGAACGCGGTTCTTGAGGCAAAGAAGCTCGGTATTCCGATCATTTCGATTGTTGACACCAACTGTGACCCCGACGAAATCGACTATGTTATTCCCGGCAATGACGACGCGATCCGCGCGGTCAAGCTGATCGCATCCGCAATGGCGGACGGCATTATTGAAGCGCGTCAGGGCGAGCAGAATGCTCCCGCGGCAGAAACAGTGGCGGAAGCGGTCATTGAAGAGGTTGCGGCTCAATAAAAAAACATGATACACAGTCAGCCCGGTTGTTCGGGCTGATTTCAAATAAGAGAGTTTTTGAACTGGAGGAATAAAGATGGCATTTACCGCAAAAGACGTGCAATTGCTGCGCGAAAAGACCGGCGTAGGCATGATGGACTGCAAAAAGGCGCTGACGGAAGCCGACGGCGATATGGATAAGGCAATAGACATCCTGCGTGAAAAGGGGCTTGCCGCCGCAACCAAAAAGGCCGGCAGGATTGCGGCTGAGGGCGCTGTGTATGCATATTATGATGAGGATGAAAAGGTCGGCGTGATCGTTGAAGTGAACTCTGAAACAGACTTTGTCGCAAAGAACAGCGAGTTTCAGAACCTTTGCGCGGACGTTGCGAAAACGATTGCCGTTGAAAATCCGGCGGATGTTGAAGCCCTGCTCACAAAGACGATGGCCGGTTCAGACAGGACCGTGCAGGACAATATTAACGACAAAATCCTTTCCATCGGTGAGAACATGAAGGTGCGCAGGTTTGAGCGTGTGCCCGGCGTTGTTTCCACCTATATTCACATGGGCGGCTCTGTGGGCGTTATGATCGCGTTTGACACAGACGAAGCCACGGCGGCAAAAGCGGAATTTTTAGAAATGGGCAAAAATGTCGCCATGCAAATCGCGGCCATGAGCCCGCAATATCTGTCAGACAAAGACATTTCTGATGAAGTGCTTGCAAAAGAGAAAGATATTCTTCTTGTGCAGATCAAAGAGGACCCGAAGATGGCTTCAAAGCCCGAAAAGGTGATTGAAGGCATCATCGCCGGCAGGATTGGCAAGTTTTTTGAAGAGGTTTGCCTTTTGAAACAGCCCTATGTGAAAGACGACAGCATTAAGGTCGAGCAGTATATTGAGTCTGTTGCAAAAGAGCTTGGCGCAAGCATTCAGGCAACCGCGTTCTTCCGCTTTGCCAAGGGTGAAGGCCTTGAGAAGAGAGAAGACAATTTTGCCGATGAGATCGCAAAGATGGTTCAATAAGATAAAACATTTAAAGGGCAGAGACGAAAGTCTCTGCCCTTTTTAATATGATAGAACAAATTTTAGAGATTGTTCTCTGCAAGAAAGTCCAGCGTAATGGCCGCGACTTCGTCTGCCTTTAACTCAACAAAATAATGGTTTGCGTCCATCACCATCACATATTCCGTCTGTGGGGGCATGCTGTTCTTAATCAAAATGGCTGTATCACCGTCATTTTCTACTGCCTCATCCTTTTCGGCAACGCAGAGGAGCATCGGCATTTCAAGTTGTTTTGTAACCTCAAAATCAATCGGTGTGCCGCGCTTCATCATAAACAGGTAGCCCATGCCGGTGTTTTCGATGCGCAAAGGTTCAAGGATCTTGCCGTCCAGGTCATAGTCCTTGTCAAAACCGCTGCCCTGCTTGAGCCAGGATGAAATCATTGGAGTTGCCACCAGATTGACAAGCGACCGGAAGAAGCCGTTCATCATTTTTCCAAGGAAGGTCGTGTAGGAATCAGAATGGTTCGAGCCCCAGTTTGAGAAATCCCCGATGGGTGCATACAGCATGGCCGCGGAAATGAGCTGCGGATATTTGTTGACGACCGTCAGCACGGCGCCGCCGCCCATGGAGTGACCGCCGAGGACCCATTGCCCGTCCGGAGCCAGCTCCTGCATTAACGCGGCAACGAGATCTTCACGCGGGACGGGTGCCACTTTCGCCGTTTCGCGCGTGCTGTAGCCGAAACCGGGCAGGTCGATAAGCAGGCAGTCATAGCCCGCGGCTGTGAGGATTGCCACCATGGGCTCCCACTCACAGGTGGAAGCGAGAAAACCGTGCAGGAAAGCGATGCGGCCCTGAAACTCCGCCGCAGCGGGCTGGAAACGGTAGTGGATGGAATAGTCGCCCATTTCAAAAAACGCGCTGTCTGCAAACGGCAGGGATGCCTCCCCTTGCGCTCCGGCTGTGAGACTCATCGGCAGCAGCAAAACAAGGGCCAGGAAAATCGCCAGGATTTTTGTTCTTTTTCGCATAATAAGAAACCCCTTTCTAGAAATTGACTTCAAGTTATATTGTATAAAATTTGGATATGTTTGTCTATCATTTTATGTAAAATTATAGAAGAAAAATGCATGTTTTTCCAATCAGGGAGAAAGCAGCCTTTTGAATGCGGCGCATTGGAGTGCAAATGTGCTTTTCTTCATCACACGGGCTATCCCAATCAATTATCCCGTATGTTTTTGAGCACGCTGTAAGGGATGTTCAGGTTGCCCAGCCCCACACCGATTTTGATGTGCGGCTTCATGTCTGCGTGAAAGTCTGTGCCGCCGCAGATTTTCAAACCAAGCTGCTGTGCCACGGTTTGATATTTTTGCTGCATTTCGGGCGTGTAGTCTGTGTAATATCCCTCAAGGCCGTCAAGTCCATAGCCTTGCAGCTCTTTGAGAAAATCCAACAGCACGCCGTCTGTTTTCTTGGTCAGGTGCGGATGCGCGAGGAAGGCATAACCGCCGCAGGCCTTGATCAACTCCACGCATTCCCGCGCCGTCATCGCCTGCCGCCCGCAATAGGCGGGGCAGCCAAAAGAAAGATAGCGCTCAAAGGCCTCTTTCACGGATTTTACATAGCCTTTTTCCATCATCAGCTTTGCGTAATGCGCGCGGCCCACAAGGCCCTCGGGAGCAAGGGCAAAAACCTCATGAAGAGGGATATCGAAGCCGAGCCGTTTGAGCGCCTCGCCCGTTTTGGCAATGCGCTCCCGCCGCGAATCAACGGCCTTTCGCAGGGCGTTTTGCAGGTTTTGGTTGTGAATATCGATATAAAATCCCAAGATGTGTGTTTCTGTGTCTGCCTGGGCCGAAAGCTCAATGCCGGGTATGACCTCCAAGCCGGCGTGCGCGCCCTCGTCCATGGCCTCGCTCACGCCGCTCACGGTGTCATGGTCTGTGACGGCAATGGCGGCAAGGCCGTTTTCTTTTGCGTGGCGCACAAGCTGCGCGGGCGTCATCGAGCCGTCTGAATATACGGTGTGGGTGTGTAAATCAATGAAACGCTGCATTGCAGTCATCCTTTCAAAAAAGTGTCTGGCACAAAAAAAGGGCGGCCCCGCACGCTTTACGCAATGAGGCCGGCCCAGGCTTAACTATATATGTTTGAGTCTGCCCCCAGGATGTCTGCCGCAAGATAAAGGGAGCCGCAGATAATGAGCGCGTCATAACCGCCGAGCTGCTCTTTTGCCTGCGCAAATGCTTCGGCGGGGGAGGGGATTGCGCGCGCATCGGGGCAAACTTGCCGTGCGGCGGCCGCCAGCGCTTCGGCGCTCAAAGAGCGCGGATTTCCGGGCGTTGCGGTGATGAGAGAAGCGAACAGAGGGGCGAGATTTTGCAGCGCCTGCGCATAGTCCTTGTCTGCCATCATGCCCATAAGCCCCAGCAGCTTTTTTTGCGGCAGGTGGGTTTTGAGCACCTCGGAAAGGGCTTTCGTGGAGCCGTCGTTGTGCGAGCCGTCAAGGATAATCAGCGGTTCGCGCGACAGGATTTGAATGCGGGCGGGCATTTGCGTTTGAGCGACGCCCGCGCGGATGTACGCGTCGGCGATATGAAAACCCTGTTCTTGCAAAACATGCACCGCTTCAATGGCAGTCAGGGCGTTTTCAATCTGATGTTCTCCCGCCAGGGGGATAGACAGCGGCTCGCCGTTATAAAGAATTTCGGTGCCGAAAATGGAGGTGTTTAAAATATTTTTGTTTTTTACAGTTGCGATCGAAAGCCGCGCGCCCCGCTCCGCAGCGGTTTTTTGAATGACCGCGAGCGCTTCGTTGGGCTGGGCGTTATTTGTGACAACGGAGCTGCCCTGCTTGATAATGCCGCACTTCTCAAACGCGATTTCGGCCACGGTCGAGCCGAGAATCTGCGTGTGGTCAAGAGAAATGGAGGTGATCACGCTCACAAGGGGCGGGGGAATGATGTTTGTTGCGTCAAAGCGGCCGCCGAGCCCGGTTTCGAGAACCACCGCGTCACACCGCTGCGATGCGAAGCACAAAAACGCCGCGGCGGTGACTGCCTCAAATTCGGTAATAATAATATCCTCTTGGTTTAATTCCAAAACCGCGTTTTTCACAGTTTCGGCGGCGGTGGCAAGCGTTGCTTCATCAACCATTTGCCCGTTGATTTGCACCCGCTCGCGAAAATCCGTCACATAAGGGGAGATATACAGGCCGGTTTTGCAGCCCGCCGCCTGTAAAATCTCAGAAAGAAACGTGCAGACGGAGCCTTTGCCGTTGGTTCCGGCAACATGAATAAAACGCAGGCTCCGCTCCGGGCTGCCCAGACACTCGCACAGCTTGCCGATGTTATAAAGCCCCGGGCGGCTGCCGAACCGGTTGAGGGAATGGAAAAATTCCAAATAGTCGAACATAAGGTTTCCTTAATATTATAATATTTAGTTAACTCAGTTTTTGCAGGCTTTCTTCGAGCATTTCAATTTTCTCACGCTTTTTGGCGGCGGATTCACGCTGGGCGGCAACCACATCCGAGGGTGCTTTGGCAAGAAAGCCCTCGTTTGACAGCTTCGCCTCAATGCGCGCAAGGTCATTTTTCGCGCCCTCCAATTCTTTTGCAAGGCGCTTTTTCTCCTGCTCAAAGTCCACAAGCTCCGCCATGGGAATCAACAGCGTCGCGTCCTCCGTGACCACGCTCACCGCGCCCTCAATGTCAAACGAACCGCCGACAGTCACATCGGCCGCGCTCGCAAGACGCTGTAAAAAAGGAATACCCTCGGTAAAAGTTTTGGTGTGGGCGGTCGCAATGAAAACCTGAGCTTTTTTGGAGGGGGGCACATTCATTTCGGCGCGGCGGTTGCGCAAGGCGCGGATGGCTTTCATGATACGCTCCATCTCCGCTTCTTCGGTTGGGAAAGCAAGCGCCTCGTCATATTCGCTCCAGTTTGCAATCATGACGGATTCGCCCTCGTGGGGGAGCGCCTGCCAGATTTCTTCGGTGATAAAAGGCATGAAGGGATGCAGAAGCTTGAGGGTGTTCGACATCACAAACACCAGCACGGCCTTCGCGGCCGCTTTTTCTTCGCCCTCCGACTGCAGGCGGATTTTACACAGCTCAATGAACCAGTCGCAAAGATCGTCCCAAATAAAATCATAGAGCTTGCTCACGGCAATGCCCAGCTCAAAGCTTTCAAGGGATTCGGTCACGCCTTTCACAAGGTTGTTGTATTTGTTGAGAATCCACTTGTCTTCCAATGCGAGCGTTTCGGGAATGTATGGCGCAGGTTCGTCGTCGCCCAGATTCATCAGAATAAAGCGCGACGCGTTCCAGATTTTGTTGGCGAAGTTGCGGCTTGCTTCCACGCGTTCGTCTGAAAAGCGCATGTCGTTGCCGGGGCTGTTGCCCGTCGCGAGTGTGAAGCGCAACGCGTCCGCACCGTATTTTTCAATAATTTCAAGGGGGTCTACGCCGTTGCCGAGCGACTTTGACATTTTGCGCCCCAGCGCGTCGCGCACGAGGCCGTGAATAAGCACGGTGTCAAAGGGTGTTTCCCCCATTTGCTCCACGCCTGAAAAAATCATGCGCGCCACCCAGAAAAAGATGATGTCATAGCCCGTGACAAGGGTGTTCGTGGGGTAAAAGTGTTTCAAATCCTCTGTTTGCTCCGGCCAGCCGAGGGTCGAGAACGGCCACAGGGCGGATGAAAACCAGGTGTCCAGTGTGTCAGGGTCTTGATTGAGATTGCCGCCGCCGCATTTGTGGCACACGTCTGGCGCGGTTTTTGCAACCGTAATTTCGCCGCAGTCCGCACAGTACCACGCGGGAATGCGGTGGCCCCACCAGAGCTGGCGCGAGATGCACCAGTCCTTAATGTTCTCCATCCAGTTAAAATATATTTTTTCAAAGCGTTCGGGCACAAATCTTGTTTTGCCCTGCTTCACAACCTCAATCGCAGGTTCCGCAAGAGGCTGCATATGCACGAACCACTGCAGAGAAACCCGCGGCTCAATCACGGTGTGACAGCGGTAGCAGGTGCCCACATTGTGCTTCATCGGCTCGATTTTTTCAAGGAAGCCGCCCGCTTCGAGGTCTTTCACAATTTGCTTGCGGCAGGCATAGCGGTCCATCCCCGCATATTGCCCGCCGGCGTTTTCGTTCATTTTGCCGTTGTCGGTCATCACATTCAAAACGGGCAGATTGTGGCGCAGGCCCACTTCAAAGTCGTTCGGGTCATGGGCGGGGGTGATTTTCACAACGCCGGTGCCGAAGTCTGTTTCCACATAATCGTCTGCAATCACGGGAATCTCGCGGTTCACAAGCGGCAGAATCACGTTTTTGCCGATGATATCCGCATAGCGCGGGTCTTCGGGGTTCACGGCAACCGCCGTGTCGCCCAGCATGGTTTCGGGGCGGGTGGTGGCCAGGCTCACAAAGCCGCTGCCGTCGGCAATGGGGTAGCGGATGTGCCAGAAGGAACCGTCTTTTTCTTCATATTCCACCTCTGCGTCTGAAATCGAGGTGACGCAGGCGGGGCACCAGTTGATGATGCGCTCGCCGCGGTAGATCAGGCCCTTTTCATAAAGGCGCACGAACACCTCGTTGACGGCTTTGTTGCAGCCTTCGTCGAGCGTGAAGCGCTCACGCTCCCAGTCGCAGGAGGAGCCGAGTTTTTTTAACTGTTCAATAATCTTGCCGCCGTAAGTCTTTTTCCATGCCCATGCGCGCTCCAAAAAGCCCTCGCGGCCGAGATCCTCTTTTGAAACGCCTTCCGCACGCATGGCCTCCACGATTTTCGCCTCTGTGGCGATCGAGGCATGGTCTGTGCCCGGCAGCCAGAGCGCGTCATAACCCTGCATCCTGCGCCAGCGGATTAAAATGTCCTGCAGGGTGTTGTCAAGGGCGTGGCCCATGTGCAGCTGGCCCGTGATGTTCGGCGGGGGGATGACGATGGTATAGGGCGTTTTTTTTGGGTCGCAGGCCGCGTGAAAATAATTGCCTTTCATCCATGAGGCGTAGATGCGGTCCTCCACCGAAGAGGGGTCATATTGCTTGGCAATGTCTTTGCTCATAAGCGTTCTCCTAACTGATTATGATGAAAATGAATCAAAGGCAGGGCGTTCGATTCTATTAGTATCCGATTACTAATCACATATTATTACATTTCATGCGATTTTTGTCAAGAAAAAGCACCGGATATTCTTTATAAAAAATTCGTGTTTTCCGTTGTTATCTTTGAAAAAATTTGGTATAATCACAAGGATTAGGAAAGGAATGGTGAAACTATGGTTTTTGATTTTACCGGTTTGCGTATTTTTACTGACAGCGCTCCCGCCGCTGTGCAGGCCGCAAACCTTTTTGCGGAAGAAATTGCCCTGCGCGCGGGCGCCGCGCCCGAGATTGTGCAGGAGGAAGCGGCCCCCTGTGTTTCGTTTGCGGTTGACGCGTCCGTGGAATGCAAAGACAGCTATCGCATCGCTCTTGAAAACGGCGTTCTGCGCCTGTTTGCCAACGGCATTCGCGGCCTGATTTTCGCGTATTCGATGTTTTTGAGAAAAATCACCGTTAACGGCAAAGAAATAAAGCTCATCAAAGACATTTCGGGCGATTATTCTCCGTTTATGAAAATCCGCGGCCATCAGCTCGGCTACCGCACCACGCCCAACACCTATGACGCATGGACGCCCGACCAATATTACCGCTATTATCGCGATATGATGTTTTTCGGCTCGAATATGTGCGAGCATATTTTGGACGACAGTGAAGCAAAACGGAACTGGCTGATGAAATATGATCCGGACGATATGCTTATAGAGGCCTCAAAGCTTGCGGACGAGCTTGACATGGATGTTTCCCTCTGGTATCCGAACAGTTCTGACACCATTGAAGAATCCGCGAGGCGCCGCCGCAAGGTGTTTGAGAAAACGCCCCGCCTGAACGTCTATTTCCCGCCGGGAGGGGACCCCGGTTCTTATGACGGCGACGAGTTTGTCGAGCGCGTGCGCGCCGCGGGCAAAGCCATCAAAGAGGTGAACCCCAACGCCGAGGTGTGGCCCTCCGCGCAGAAACCGCATGAATTTCAAAACTGGGCCGAGCCGTTTATAGAAGAGATGAACAAACTGCCCGAAGAGATCGACGGCGTCATCACCGGCCCGAACTGGGCATTGCCGCTGGACGAGCTGCGCAGGCAGCTGCCCATGCGCTACCCGATCCGTTTGTATCCCGACATCACGCACAATGTGCGCTGTGAATACCCTGTGCATTACCCGTATGACGACTGGCACTATGCCCTCACGAACACCCTCAGCCGTGAGAGCGTCAACCCCCGCCCCGTGGAATACCGGAGAATCCACCGCCTGACAAGGCAATACATCGTCGGCAGCGTGAGCTATTCCGAGGGCGTGCATGACGACGTGAATAAGATGGTTTGGTCCGACATGGACTATTTCGGCGAAGTGCCGCTGCGCGAAAGCCTTCTTGACTATTCCCGCGCGTTTTTCTGGGGCGCGCCCGCGGAACTGATTGCGGACGGTATTCTGGGGCTTGAGCAGAACTGGATCGGCGACCCCGCCGAAAACGGACATATTGAAAGCACCCTGCGTATTTTTGAAGAGGTGCTGGCGAAGTGCCCGCAGCTTTATGATAACTGGCGTTTTGAAATGTGCCTGTTCCGCGCGAAGTGCGACGCAATTGTGAAGCGCCGCAGGCTGTTCGAGCTTGCGCTTCTTGAGAACGCGAAATATTATATTCTGCGCGGTGAACTGGAAAAAGCCAAAGAGGTTCTGAACACCGATTTTGATGAGGATTATAAGGTTCTGCGGCAGGACATTGAAGTGCTTGCGGAGCGCCTGTTCCGCCAAATCGGTTTGCAGCTTGACGTGGAACGCTACGGCACAAACAGCTGGGAGCGCGGCGCAACGCTTGACACCATTGACCTGCCGGTGACAGACCGCGCCTGGTTCCTCAACCGCATGGCATATGCCGAAGAAAAGCTCCCCGAATCTGAGCGGCTGCCTTTCCTCAAAAAATTAATCAACAGAAACGTTGTTTCAAAGGACGAGTATTATTTCTCGTTCTCGGAGCACGGCACAGAAGTGCTCAATACCAATCAGGAAGGCTATATTTATTATAATTTCCAAGGCGACCGTGTGCCGGTGAACAACGGCTCCATCCCGATGTCTATGCTCAAGGTGTTTGACAACATCAAGCTCAAGGCGAAAATCGGCGGATTCACCCCCGGCTGCGACTATAACCTGCGGGTGTCGTTTTTGAACAAGACCTACCCTGTGTTCATCCACCACTATGTCAAGGTGAACGGCAATACGGTTTATGACGGCAAGCAGTTCGGCGGCGAGGCAGACCCGAAGTTTGACGAAGAAATGCTTGCACCCAACTTTGTTACGGCCACCTACCGTATTCCCGCCGAATACATCCAAAACGGCTGTATAGAGCTTGAGATGGGCGAGCCGCACATGGGTGTTATGATGAGCGAATTCTGGATTGTTAAGGCAAAATAAAATATAATTGCACAAATCTAGTTATTTTGTCTATTGCTTTTCATTTTTCAGAGTTTTACAATATTCAGGGGAAAGAAAATGAACCCGAAAGGAATGATTTTATGAAGAAAAAAACCGCATTTGCACTCGGCGTCGCAGCTGGAGCCGCCGGTGTAATATATGCCAAAAAACAGCTGGGAAAAGAAGAAAACCAAAGAATCAAGTATGACGTGCAGAACACCGCCATTCAGGGCTTGCTGAAGGGCATCTCCACCGTATTGCCGGATGTTCCGCGTGAGGACGTTGTCACCTATGGCAGCGAGGGTTTTATGGAAGGCCACTCTGTTTTGATTGACAAGGCCGCAAAGGGCGCAAAATGGAAGCTCGGCTTTGCAAAGGTCAGTGTGCTTCCCGAAGACGTCGGTATCGGCGAATACTATATCGGCGGATATCTTTCCATGCCCCCGAACATTGCGGAAGGGGTGCTTGACGACCAGGTGTTCCGCTGCATTTGCCTTGACGACGGCAGCGGCCGCGGCGCGGCTGTGTTCGGTGTACTGGACTGCGTAGGGATTTCAGGCAGTGACGTGCGCGCAATCCGCGGCTTGCTTAAGGGGTTTGCCGCAGAAAATAACATTGTGAGCATCAATATTTCGGCAACCCACTCCCATTCCTGTATTGACACGCAGGGCCTTTGGGGCAACCTTGGCAAGGCGTTCAAAGAGAATGTTCGGGGCGTCTTGAAAGGGCAGACAGAGGGCTTTGTTTCGGGCAGAAACGAAAAATTCATGAACGAGCTGCATGAAAAGGCAGCCGAAACCATTAAAACCGCGTTCTATGACATGAAAGCAGGCACGCTTTACAGGGCTACGGCAGACGCGTCGCACCTTGTGCGCGACAAGCGCCCGCCGAATGTGACGGTAGACGAAATCACAACACTGCACTTTGTGCCGGATGATAAAGAGGCGAAGGGCACGCGCGTTGCCTTCCTGGCCGCGCACCCCGTTTCTTTTGGCGATAAAAACAAAACTGTCAGCGCGGACTTCCCCTATTACATCTGTGAAGGTTTTGAGAACATGGGTGATAACGGCCTGTATTTCCAAGGGCCGCAGGCCGCCGTCGCCACAAGCCGGGGCAGCGTGGTGCCGGCCGGCACCCCC
Organism: Oscillospiraceae bacterium; assembly: GCA_031270605.1. GTDB lineage: Bacteria > Bacillota > Clostridia > Oscillospirales > Acutalibacteraceae > JAISXG01. The sequence goes on from JAISXG010000024.1 coordinate 14,871, forward strand.
TTCCCGGAAAACATTATTGAATACGGCCACGCGATCGCGCGCTACTGCGCGGAGCTTGACAAAAGCCAATATGAAAAGGTGGAACCCATCCTCAACGTGCGCACAACAGAGGTTTTCCTGCCTATTTCAAACTACCTCTTCTTTGTTCTTGCAAAGCTGCAGGTTGTGAACAACCTTGCGGTGCGCGTGGGCAAGAAAAAGAGCGACCTGCGTTTTATCACAGAGATCGGTTATGTGGAACTTGGCAAAAACATGCGTTTTGCCCTGATGCCCGGCGAGGTTATGCCCGAAATCTTTGAGGGCGGCGCCTATCAGGCGGACAAGGCCTATAACCACTATGATTGGAACTACCCGGCGTTGAAAGACGTGGTTGAGGGCACGCTCTTCGGCATCGGCCTGTGCAACGACTCTATCGGTTATGTCGTGCCCGACAATGATTTCGGCAGCGTGACCGCACCCTTGCATTATGAGGAATCCGTATCCACAGGTGAAAAAACGGCTTCGACACTCGTAAAAGCCTTTATCAACCTGGTCGAAAATGCTCAGGAACTTAAAAAAGCATAAGGTTCAGTTTATAAAACTGCCCGCGGCTCTCGTTTGAGCCGCGGGCGGTTTTTATGTTAATTGGCTATATATCATGTTTATTTGATGCAGTCAGATTTTACTCTATTCAAATATTTTCTAATTCCATTTTCTTCTGTCTGCCTGTAAGAAAATCCAAAATGTTCCGCCACCGATAGGGCGAGGATATGAAACAGATCGCACATAGTAAATACTGCCGCCCAGATATCCCTATAATCGCTTGCGGAATATGTTTTGCAGTATTGCTGATATAAGTCATCTGAAAGATATTTTTTAAAGTATTTACCGGCTTTACCTGTGGATAACGCAAAGCCGTATTGTGTTCCTATATACCAATTTAGCATAGCATGAAGGTCACCTCTCACAACCTCATGAAACATATGCATGACATAGGACAACTCATCCCGAGCTATTCCTTTTGCGACATTGTTTAAACACCACCAAAAGTTATTGCAGCAAGCCCAATAATTATTTTGGGTGGGTTTTTTGATATAATAGTCCTCATCTGAAGGTTTTGCAATTACGGGCAACATTCCATCCTTATCAAGTAAAAGAACAGTCAGTTTATCCTTTAAAAAATTCTCTGCCGCTTCTTGTTGGATTTCAATGCTTAAATCAATCCGATTTCCGTCGTCAAATAATATTAACCAAACATAACGAATTGAAAAATCATGAATTTCACCACTGTTTCCGGCATAGTTGTCATTCCAGTCAGGTTCTTGAACAATCAGTGGATTGCCGAAATTCATAATCCAACTTTTATCTGTAATGAATGAGTCTGTTTCAGTAACGACATAAACGATATCATAGTCTTGATAAGTGTCTTTTCGCGCATTTGGGTTGGTTCTTGAACCGTTCATATATACGGCACGGATACGCTCATCCTCTTTTGCAATATTAAGAATTAAATCCGTCATCTGTTTTTCTGTGCGCATAACGAATCTCCCCTCGTCAATAAACAAACCATTTAAAAATTATAACAGATTAGGCATATCAATAACAAGCCGAAAAGAACATCGTTTCTTTTCGGCTTGCGTTGTGATCTTGCATCGGAAAGCAGGGTTTGCAAGAACGATGCGTTTCTCATTCCTTCCTTATTGAACAGGAACAATCGTCGCCCTGCTTTTCTGGATTGCCGGAATAAAAATACGGTTATTCCCCCGCAAGGGTTCGGATGTATCTCTTAAAGAACACCACGCCGTCCGCAAGCGTGGTTGTGGGGATGCGCTCATTGGTGCCGTGCGCTGTGAGCAGCAGGCTTGTGTTTACATAAAACGGCGAATAGCGGTAAATATTCTCACAGATCGGCTCATAACGGCAGGCGTCCGTGCCGCCCATCACAAGAAACGGGGTGACCACGTTCTTTTGATTTGTGCGGTAGCAAATGTCCTCAATCGCCTTGAACGCTCTCGAGTCGGTGGGGGAGATTGCCGAGGGGTTTTTGCCCTTTTTATAGCGGATTTCCACATTTTTATTGCGGATGACCCTGCGCAGGTGGTCTTCCACGTCCTGGATCGTCATGCCCGGCATGATTCTGAGATTCACGTTGATGGAGGCCTTTTGGGGCAGCACATTCTCGGAGGGGCTGCCGCTGGCCATCGTGACCGCCGTTGTGGTGCGCACCATAGAGGCCGCTGGGGGGATTTGCGTCATCAGCCCGGTGAGAACAGGCTTGAGCATGGGGATATTGCTGGTGACAATGCGGGCGGGCAGTGAAACGCTGCGCCCGACTGTCGTGAACATCTGCTGCACCATGGGGATCATTTTTGCTTTAAACTGGTTGTTTTCAATGTCTTTGATCACATCGGCAAGCTCGCCCAGGGCCGTATGCTTCGGCGGCTGTGAGGAGTGGCCGCCCTTGGCGTTCACCGAAATCTCAAAGTCCACATAGCCTTTTTCGGCAATGCCCACGCCTGCAAGATTCTTGTCGATAACGCCCTTCACCTTCACGGGCAGAATTGCGCCGCCCTCGTCAAGAATGGCGTCGAGGTGTACGCCGCGGGATTTGAGCACCTTCATCATTGAGACCGCGCCGGACTCCTCGGTTGACATCACCTCTTCATCATGCCCGAAGCATAAGTACACGTCGCGTTCGGGTACAAAGCCGTCCTCCAGCAAGGCCTCGACCGCCTCCATCACGCCGATGAGGTGGTTTTTCATGTCAAGCGTGCCGCGCCCCCAGAGGTGACCCTCTGCGATTTCACCGCTGAAAGGGGGATATTTCCAGTCCTGCTCCGTGCCCTTTGAAACAGGTACAACGTCCTGGTGGGCAAGCATGGCGATCGGGTCAAGCGCAGGGTTTTTCCCCGCCCAGCGGTAAAGCAGGCTGGCGCGGCCCACGACCTCTTTTGTAAGGGTTTTGTGAACGAGGGGATAGCTCTCTTCTAAAAAGCTGTGAAAGGCCTCAAACTGCGCCCAGTCCACCCGCTCAGGGTCGCCATAGGATATGGTCGGGATCTGAATGGCGCCTGAGAGGTTTTTCATGAACCGCTCCACATCCACTTTTTCATCTGCAAAAGGGGTTGCGTCGCGTTTTTCGGGTGTGAATTTTGCAGCCTTTGCCACCAAAGCGCCTGCGGCGGCTCCCGCTGCTGCTACGGGCAGGATTTTCCATGCTTTCTTCATGATTTATCGTGTCCTTTCAAGAAGGTTTTGTGCTTGCGCCAGCGCCCTTGCATAACGGCCGCAAAACCTTAAGTGTTTCTTTATGATTTCAATTTTATCATAGCTTTCATGGGTTTTCAATAGAAAAGAGGACTATTTTGCCAAAAATCTCGACGCATTCTTCCCCCGAAAACAGAGGGAGTTTGCAGAAGTTTGTTGACAATACGCGAATACGGGCTATAATATTTTTAGACAGCATCAAAAAAAATTTTGTATGGCCATAACAGGAGTGATTAACATGAATTGCCCCAATTGCAAAAAAGAACTGGACGACGGCACGATGTTCTGCCCGGCCTGCGGCCAGTTTATCGATCATGCGGACCAGGCTGAACCACCCGGGAAAAAGCATAATGCCGCAGACGAAGCAGACCGGCTGCTGCATGTGACCGAGCAGTCGATACTGAAATTTGAAGAGCCCCCGCAGGAGCCTGAGGTTCCCGCAAAAAAGCGGATGTCCGCCCGCGCAAAACAGGCGCGCAAAAAAAGAAAATCGCTGCTTTCAAAAAAGATGATGATCGCCGCGGCGTCCGTTCTGGCGGTGCTGACTGTGGTGTTGGGCATTGCTCTTCCCGGCGGACGGCAGGGCGGCGGTGTTCAGGCGCTTCTTTATTTTAAAGATAATTCTGTTGTTTTCGCAGACAGTGAAAATGTTTCTGCCGTTCCTTTGCCCGAAAACCTGCTGCGCCCGGGCGGCGACGCGCTTGCGACGCTTGCGGTGAGCGGAAATGAGAAATTTCTTTTTTATGGCACCGAGAACAATCAGCTCTATTATGCGAAAGTGGGCGCGAATGAAAGCCCCGTGCTGGTTGATTCGGGGGTTTCGGCCTATTCTGTGAACCGCGGCGGTTCACAGGTGGTTTATGAAAAGGACGGAAAGATTTATTTGTATGACATGAAAGAAACGGTTCCCCTCGCCTCAAATGTCTATGTCTGGATGGTGAACGAGGATATTACCGCGTTTTTATATTGGGATTATAACGAATCGCTCTATTTGCAGGAGTTGAATTCAAAATCGCAGCCCAGGGTGATCGACAGCGGCGTTTTTGAGGTTCTTTCAATTTCTGACGATTTGAATTATATTTTGTATATTAAGGGCACTTCGCTGATGCTCAAGGCGGGAAAGAGCGAGCCCGTGAAGGTGGCGTCGGATGTCGCGGAGGTCTTTGCGCCGGGCAAAGGGGGAGGGTGCTATTATCTTGCCCCCTCGGCAGACACCGTGAAACTGAAGGATTTTGTGACGGACGACCTCGCCGTGGCGGATTCGCAGCTCACGCAGCCCAAGGAGGCGGACTATCAAAAGCAGGAGTCGTATGCGGATATCTGGGGCCAGCAGCAAACAAGAACAGTAACAGACCATGAGGCTTATAACGTCGCCGTTTCAAAATATGAGGCAAAGGTCGCGCGTGACGCGATTCGTGCCACACTGGATGAAACGCTCAGCGTCGCGAATGGCACACTGTATTATTTTAACGGTTCAAAGTCCGTTCCTGCCGCCACGGGGGTTTCGGGCGTTACGCTTGGCCGTGCCGCAAAAGACGGCATGCAGGCGGTCGTTTATACAAAACAGGCGCGCAGCACAGAGCAAAAGGTGAATATCGCAAATGTTGCGAATGCCGCTGAGTTGAAAACGAAGGTGCAGGAGACGCTTAACGGCCTGACGCAATATTTTGTGAGCATTAACGGCAAGGAATCTCTCATTACAGAGGAGCAGAATGCTTCGCATTTTGAAATTGCCTCCGGAGCGGATTCCGCTGTGCTTTATATGACGGGGTTCGACTATGAAACCAACAGCGGAACGCTGAAATCCGCTCAAATCAAGGGCAGCAAGCTTGCTGAGCGCGCGCGGGTCGCCGACGCCGTTTATTCTTATTCACTGCTTGAGGGCGGCGCGGGGTTTGTATATTTTAAATCGGTTTCCTCCTCTGTCGGGGAGCTGTATTTGGGCGACAAGCGGCTTGCGTCGAGTGTTTCGGTTTCGAGCATCCGTCCGTTCGGAGAAAGCGGCGCGTTCGGTTTTTTGGCGGATTACAGCGCGCAAAGGGATGCGGGGATTTTGTATTTTTATAACGGCAAAAAACTCAGCAAGGTCGATGAGGGGGTTTCTGAGGCCGCATTAATTGCGAAAGATGAGAAAGCCTTCTATTATTTCAAGGATTATCGCGCGGGCGAGGGGCGAGGCGACCTGTGTGTTGCAAAAAGCGGTAAGCCGGCAAACATCGCCTATGACGTTCAGGGCATTGCCCTTGTGGGGCAGTCCGCAAAGCTTTCATGATTGTGAATCAAAAAAAGCCGCTCATGATGCCTTCGTGAGCGGCTTTTTTGCGTTATTCTTGCGAGGGCGGGGCTGAATCCTCCGCTCCGGTTTGTTGTTCTTGCGGCGGTTCGGGCGTGCCTGCCGGCGGTTGCTCCACAGGCAAATCGTCTTTCGCGTCCGCGTCCGCGGGCGTTTCCTGCTCCTCAAACGGAATAAATCCGATCGCTTGTGGGCCTATGTCGCTCCTCACCGCTTGCAGAAGCAAGCGTTTTTGATGGCCGGGCAAGCGCTTCGATATATTGTTTGCAAAGCCCTGCTTTTTTGAAAGAACATAGTAGGCGATTAACAGCAAAACAGAAACAACCGAAATTCCGGCGCCTAAAAGCATGCCTTTCGGGCGATATTGGAACTCCACAGTGTGGCTGCCCTGCGCGATCGGCACCGCGAGATATGCCTTGCCGATCGCCTGGTAATCCTCAACTGAAACCGTTTCACCGTCAATTTTCACCGCCCAGCCCTCGTCATAGGGGATGGAGGTGTAAAGAAGCATGTCAGACGCAATGTCAATGCTGCCCTTGATATAGGTCTCTTTGAAAGTGTCCACCTGCAGTGTGCCGTTTGCAAGAATCCGGTTATAACCTGCCTCAAAGGCCTTTTGATTAAGCGTCATCGCACGGAAGGTCACCGATCCGGAATCAACGTCGGCCGGGATGCTGACCTTGATGGCAAGGGTCGTTCCCGCTTTGTGAAAGCCTGTGTCATAAATGTGTGCGTCATTGCCCTGTGTGTCAAGGGAAATGGAACCGAAGGTGAAGTTTGAATAGCTGTTTGCTCCGGATTCATAAAGCGGGGAATCATATTCTGTGCCGGCTTCGGGAGTTCGGGTCGCGGAGCCCAAAGTGACGCTTTTAATGGTGTCGGAAGAGGTATAAATATATACGTTCTGATCCTCTTCCACATCGATTGTCAGAACAAATTCACCTGTTTGCTTTGCCGATGTTTTTTTATAATAGATATAGGGCGAAGCGGGGTTATAATCATTATAAATCGGGTCGCAGTTTTGGGCCTCACTGTTTGCGATCCCAACGTCAAGCGGCTCAAAGAAGCCAGAGACGCCGGTTGCCGCCGTGAAAAGCTCCGACTGCAGCTCGAACGGGTCGGTTTCATTGTCTTCAAAAATGAATTGCTCGCCCATGTCTGCGTTCACGCCGAAGGCGATCGGCAAAAACTTGTCATATTCATAAGCCGTGAAGGTGCCGTTTGAGAGCAGATAATCATAATAAGTGCCCTTGCCCGTGTCTGTAATCCGCATGTCCTTATCATAAAGGTATTTCAGGGCAAACATGCTGTTATAGATGGGTGTCTGGAGGTTATAGGTGTGGCTGTTGATGGCGTTGCTGAACATGCCCAGCCGGTTTTGCAGCCTTGAAACATTTTCATAGGCCATGGAGGAAAACACCGACACGCCGTTATAATAATACCACGAAGGATCCATGCGCGTGCGCAGATAAGTCAGCTCTTCTCTGTAGAAGGTGTCGGAGTCTTCGGTATCCTTGACGTCGTTGTGTATGCTCACAAAGTCCTGATAATCACTGGTGTAGTGCTCTTTTTTCTGGGTCATGACGTAGTTGGGCGTGTTGCACACAAGTAGCTCTGTGCAAACGGCGAACATCAGCAAGAGCGTCATGGACTTCAGTTGATACTTCGGGTTTTTGAGCATCGAGAGCACAATCACATAGACCACAACGAACGAAATGCTGGCCCAAACAACGGTTTCAGAAACATTTTTCTGCCCGATTTCCTGAACGAGCACCACGAAGCCGATGACGCCGAGGCCAGCTGTGAGGATCTGCCGCGAGGTGAACTCATGAAGGTGCATAAACGCTTTATAGGCAAGCACGACAATAATGAAAGAATAGATGAAAGACTGACGATAGGGCAGGTCGTTGGGGAATTTAAAGCCGTGCCACGCAAAGTTCATGAAGTTGATGTTAAAGCTGAAATAGAAGAACACGAGCAGCAGAATGCTTGTGACTTTTTCGCGCAAGGAAATGCTTTTTGTGTATAAATACAGCGGAATGAGCATCAGTGTGAGTATGCCGCTGTAAATGTTCGGGAACACATCGCCGCCGCTGCTGCGGATTGTGGGCTCAACACCCGCCAAATGGTTCGCAAGAAAATCATAAATGCTGAAATAGCTTTCATATTTTGTGGGAAAGGGGTTGCCTGTGGCCGAGCTTGCCTGCAAAATAAAATAGAGCGGCAAGAGCAGCACAGCAACAAGGCCGACGGCCAGCAGCGAAGACAGGCCGAATTTCACGCCTGTTTTCAAAAGCTTGACAAAAGTAGATTTTCTATCTTTTGAATAATAATAAATGAAGAAATAAACAACCGAGGCAACACAGAGCATAAACGCCATGTAGTAGTTTGTGAGCATGGCGTAAACAAGGCCGAAAATATAAACATAGGGCTTTTTGCTGTCAACCAGATATTGCAGCCCCAAAAACACGATCGGCAGAATAATCATGGCGTCGAGCCACATGATGTTCCACGAATATGCCACAAAATAACCGCAAAACGCATAAAGCAGGCCGAAAGCAGCCGAGGAGAGGTCATGTTTGCCGAAGGTTTTTTTGATGTAATAGGTGAATGTGCCCGCAGAAAACGAGGCGCAGCACAGCATCATCGCGGCAATCGATTCCGGCATATTTTTGTGGCCGAACAAAAATATAAAAATAACAAAGGGGCTTGAGATGTAGTTAAGAAGGTTCCCCAGAAAGCTGCTGCCCATGCCGCTTGTCCACGAATAAAGCAGGCTGTCAAAGTTTGTGACACGCTCATAAAATTCTGCAAACATGGGGCCGTATTGATGATAGAGGTCCATGCGCAGCACGGTTGAACCGCCCAGGGGTGAAACTTGAAACACCAGAAAAACAAACAGCATGATGCCTGCGGCGGCAAGGCCTGAATAAAAACAATATTTGTTTCGGATCAAAGGCTGCATCAGTCTTGACTGCTGCGCCTTTGTTGTCAGCGTGGTTTTTATGTTTTTCATCCGTATTTTTCCTTTCATTTTGGGGATTTATGGCAGTAATAAATTTTGCGGAGTGCTTTTTATATCCATTATTCTAGCATATCTTTCCTTTTTTTTCAAGGTGAATTCCAGAGCGTGTAAACACTCTTTAAAAGGCAGAGGGTGCGGTATCCAAAAAACAATTGAAATTATTGGATATCTATATTATACTGGAACAGGAGCAGAAGAGTAAAAGCAGGAGGAGAAATTATGGGGAATCATATAAAACCAAGGATTTACACCGTCGCTACGTCACACCTTGACACATCTTGGAACTGGGATTTGGAAACGACCATCCGCGAATTTTTGCCGAAAACTTTCAATGAGAACTTTTTGCTGTTTGAAAAATATCCCGAATACCGCTACAGCTTTGAGGGCAGCTACCGTTACGAACTGCTTGAGGAGTATTACCCCGAGGCTTTTGAAAAAATCAAAGAATATGTCGCGCAGGGCCGGTGGAATGTGACGGGCAGCGCCTATGAAAACGGCGATGTAAATATCCCGTCGCCAGAAGCGCTGTTTCGCAACATTTTATTTGGCAACGATTATTTTGACAAACGCTTCGGCAAGCGTAGCGTGGACATTTTTTTGCCGGACTGTTTCGGCTTCGGCTATGCGCTGCCTTCCATTATGAATCATGCCAACCTGCTTGGTTTCACAACGCAAAAGCTTGTCTGGAGCAGCGCCTACCACATTCCCTTTGACCTCGGCATTTGGCGGGGTGTGGACGGCAATGCGGTTTATGCCTCTTTTGACGCGATGAATTACACAAAAGTCCTGCGCTATGTGCGCGGCTATCACCCGGTGGCGCTCTCTTTGCGTGAAAATCTTTTCAAATATGACCTGCCCTTTACGTTTGTGTTCCACGGTGTGGGCGACCGCGGCGGCGCGCCGAAAGAGCCATCGGTGAAAGTGGTCTGCGATGAAATCAAAAAGAATCCCTCGTCTCGTTGGGATGTGCTTTCCGCCCCGGCGGACAGGGTTTTCAGAGATATGAACAATGAGCTTTCAGAAGAGCAGAAACAAAAGCTGCCGGTTTGGAACAACGAGCTTGTTTCAACAGACCACGGCGTGGGCGGTTATACCTCGCGAGCCATCGGCACCCGCTGGAACCGACGCGGCGAGCAGCTTGCCTCTGCCGCCGAGCGCGCGTGCGTGAATGCGATGATGGCGGGGGACGCGCCCTATCCGCGGGAGGTGCTGAACATCGCATGGAAACGCCTGATTGCCCACCAGTTTCATGACGATATCACAGGCACCTCGCTTGTGAAATGCTATCAGCGCAACTGGAATGACTACATCTTGTCACTCAACCAGTTCGGCGAGGAATACCGCGCGGCTTCCGGCGCGGTCGCGAGCCGGTTGGACACGGCCTTTGCAAAAGGCACGCCGGTCGTGGTTTCAAACCCGGTGCAGTGCGCGGGCAAGAGAACGGAAACCGTCACCGCAAGCGTGGAGCTGGGTGAGTTTTCCGGTGAGGTCGCGGTGTTTGACGCTGATGGCAACGCCGTTCCCGCAGGGGTCGTGAGCCGCGGCGGCGGTCGGGTGGAGGTTGCGTTTTCGGCCTCGGTTCCGTCTGTCGGCTATACGGTTTATGACGTACGCGCGGTCGAAAAAGCCCCTGCCGTCGAAAACGGCCTGCGTGTTACAAAAAGCCTCCTTGAAAATGATAAATATATTGTCAAGATTGACGCAAACGGTGATATTTTCAGCATTATTGACAAAAATTTGCAAAGAGAGCTGCTGCACGGCCCGATTCGCTTCGCTGTCTTTTCTTACAACGGCAGCATTTCGTGGCCTGCGTGGGAGCTGGATTATCATGAAATTTCGGCTCCGCCCAAGGCCTATGCAAAAAACGCAAGGGTTGAAATTCTCGAGTCTCATGCCGCGCGCGTGAGCCTGAAAATCACCAAAACGGCAGGCAAGTCCACCTTTGTGCAAGTGGTTTCACTTGACAGGGGCGGTGAATTTGTCAGGGTGCAAAACGAGGTTGACTGGCGCAGCATGAGAAGCCTGCTCAAGGTGGAATTTCCCCTTGCACCTGAAAATAACCTTGCCCGCTATGACCTTGGCTTGGGGAACATTGCAAGAGGCAGCAACACAAAAATGCTTTTTGAAGTGCCTGCGCAGATGTGGGCGGATTTGAGCGATGTGAATAATTCCTGGGGCGTATCTGTGCTCAGTGATTCCAAAACCGGTTGGGACAAGCCGGACAGTCACGCCCTGCGCATGACTGTGGTGCACACGCCGAAGCACCGCTACCGTGATGAGAGCGCCCAGCATTTGATGGATTTGGGGCTTAACCGTTTCGGTTTTGCCATTTATTCGCACAGCGGCGGCGTGCGGCAAGGCACGGTGCTGGCGGCTGAAAATTTCAACCAGCCAATGAATGCGTTTGTGACTGAAAATCACAAGGGCGACCTTGGTTCAGAGCATTCTTTCTGCTCTGTTTCTGACAATGGCGTGATCATCCGCGCGCTGAAAAAGGCTGAAAATTCTGATGAGATCGTGGTGCGCTTCAATGAAACCGAAAATAAGATCGTAAAGGATGTTTGCTTTACGCTTACGAGTGAGATTGACAGTGCGAGAGAGATTTATGCATCGGAGGAGAATCTTTGCCCTGCGCAGTTGGTTGACGGCGCCCTGCGGTTTGATATCGGCGCGTTTGGTGTAAAGAGTTTTGCCTTGACGTTGAAAAATCCTTTGCGGAACAGGCAGAGGTCTGCTTCTCAAATCGTTTTGCCATATAATGCGGCAATTACGACCGCAAACAACAGCCTCGAGCAAGGGCTGATGCCCGAGGGGATGTCTATTCCGGCGGAGCTGTTCCCCAAAACAATCGTCAGCGGGCAGCAGGTGTTTGCGCTGGGGCAGGAAAGGCTGAATGCTTTGCAGTGTAAAGGTCAAAAGCTTGCGCTTTCAGGTAATGCCGCGCGAGTCTTTTTGCTTGCGTCTGCGGTGAACGGCGACAGGCAGGCAGTGTTTCAGACGGGAAAAACAGACATTAGCATTGAAATTGCAGACATGTTTGAGCGCGTGGGCGTTTGGGACATGGTGGCCGTCGGCGAAGCCGCGCATATCAAGCGACATACCCTTGCTTGGAACGTGACGCATATGCATAGTCGGGATGGCGACATTTTTGCGAAGCAGGCCTATATTTTCAAATATGAGCTGGATTTGCCGAAAAAATGCAAAGAGCTGACATTGCCCGACGACGAAAATCTTTTCATTTTCGCTGCGATTGAAGAAGCAGATTCTGTTCGCTTTGATATCGGCGCGCCGCTGTATGACTGTGCCGAAAAACGTGCGATGGATTATTGGATTACAGAGGAGGATTTGCGCCGTTCTCAGCCAAGCAAAACGGAGCGCAGACATTCACACCGTAAATTTATTAAAACATATGTGGTAAACAGAGCTTTGAGAGAGGTAGGTATTTTAAAATATGATAAAAACAAAGATTGAGGTAATATCTCTTGTTCGAATCGCCATGTTCAGTGCGATTATCTGTGTAACATCCGTCATCACGGTGCCGCTGCCGTTTACGGCCATTCCCATCACGCTGGGGCTGTTTGGCATTTTGCTCGCGGGGGTGACTCTGCCCACAAAAGAGGCCATGATCGCGGTTGGGGCGTTTATTTTGATCGGTCTTATCGGGGTGCCCGTGTTCTCATCATTCCGTGGCGGAGCGGGTGTACTGGTGTCGCCCACCGGGGGCTATATTATCGGCTATCTGCCCTGTACGCTGGCGGCTTCGCTGTTCATTCTGCTGTTTGAAAAGCGTGTTTCGAACAACACGCTGCGCTTTTTGGTGCGGTTTTCGGGCGCGCTTTTGGGTGTTGTGCTTTGCTATGCGTTTGGTTTGGCACAGTTTGTTTTCATAACAAAAACACCGCCGGCCGCCGCAATCGCAAAAACGATTCTGCCGTTCATTTTGCCGGATGCAATCAAAACCTTTTTTGCGGTATTTTTATCTTTCCGATTAAAAAACATTCTTAAATTCCAATAAGATATGGATGAGTGGTATTGGGTTTTATGGAGGATTGTATGAAGAGTTATAAAAAAGTCAGCTTTTCAGCTGTTCAGATTGAAGGCGGTTTTTGGGCAAGGCGGCAGGAAATAAACCGTGACGTCACGATGTTTGCCGTGCGCGACCGCTTTCGCGACACGGGGCGCTTCGACGCGTTTCATTTTTTGTGGCGAGAAGAGCAGGGCAACGAAAAACGTCCGCATATTTTCTGGGATTCCGACATTGCCAAGTGGCTTGAGAGTGTGGCTTATGTTGTCAAAAAAAATCCGGCGACGCCTGTTGCCGAAGAGCTTGAAAAGCAGTTGTCCGAAACGGTGGATGCCATTCTTGAGCATCAGGAGCCGTGCGGTTATTTCAACACGTATTACCAGCTGCTTGACCCGAAAAACCACTTCACCAACCGGGACCATCATGAGCTTTATTGCGCCGGTCACCTGATGGAAGCGGCCGTGGCGTGGTTTGAAGCCACGGGAGACAGAAAATTTCTCGACGCGATGTGCCGTTATGCGGGTTATATTGAAACCGTGTTTGTGAATGAAAAAAGAGCGGGATATCAAACGCCCGGGCATGAGGAAATTGAGCTTGCGCTGGTGAAGCTTTATCATGCCACTGGTGAAAAACGGTATCTTGATTTGAGCAAGCATTTTATTGACCTGCGCGGCGTTGCCGATGAAGACCCTCTGTTGCCCTGGAGCCACCGTTCCTATAACCAAAGCCACCTGCCTGTGCGCGAACAAACAACGCCCGAGGGGCATGCCGTACGCGCCTGTTACCTTTATAGCGGCATGGCGGATATCGCGAGGGAATACGCTGACGAATCCCTGTTTGCGGCTTGCAAAACGATTTTTGAGCATATGGTGAACAGGCGTATGTATATCACGGGCGGCATCGGCTCCTCTCATGTGGGCGAGGCGTTCACGGTTGACTATGATCTGCCGAACGCAACGGCCTATGCCGAAACCTGCGCGGCAATTTCCCTTGCGATGTTTGCCTCAAGGCTGTCGCTTTTGGAGCCGCGCGGAATTTATGCGGACATTGCCGAGCGAGCACTTTATAACGGCTTTTTGTCGGGCGTTTCGCTTGACGGCAAGGGTTTTTTCTATGAAAATCCTCTGGAAATTACGCTCGCGGAGCGAAACCGCAACGCTTCGGTGACAAATGCCAAGGAGCGCTTTCCCATCACGCAAAGGAAAGAAGTTTTTGACTGCTCTTGCTGCCCGCCGAACGTGACGCGCGTGATTGCCTCAGTTGCAGATTATTTGTATTCTCACGACGATGATATGCTGCTTGTGCATCAATATATGGACAGCAGCGCCCGCTTTGCTTTGGGCGGCGAGGAAATTGAAATTGTGCAGCGGACAGATTACCCATATGATGGAAAAATTGATATGAATATCAAACATGCCTCAGGTAAAACGCTTGCCTTGCGTGTGCCCGGCTGGTGTAAAGCTTATAGCCTTTCCGGCGTTGCGGCGTCACATGTTGCTGACGGTTATCTTTATGTGCCGGTAACACAGGATGATTGCGCCTTTTCTCTCCTGCTTGCAATGGAGCCCACATTGGTTTCAGCCCATCCGAATGTAACGGCAAACGCGGGAAGGTTTGCGTTGCAGCGCGGCCCGCTGGTGTATTGCATGGAGTCGGTCGACAACGGCGAGAACTTAAAGGCATTGCGCGTGAAAAGGCCGCTGCGCTGGCGCATGGAAGACGACAAGCAATTGGGCCTTCCCGCAATCGTTGTTCAGGGTCTGCGCGTAAAACAGAGTAAAGCAGAATACCTTTACTGTGATGGGGAGCAGGAGCTTGTAAATCAAGAGATCAAATTCATTCCTTATCATGCTTTTGCCAACAGGAGCGAAAGTGATATGCTGGTGTGGTTTTTGGCTGAATAAGTTGAATATAATGCGCTTTACTATAGGTATGAAAGGTTTTTAACTTTACATTTATGAATAAAAATAAAATATTAAATACAGAAGAGAGCTTTTACAAAAGAATGTTGAAGCTTGCTTTGCCGATTGCGTTTCAGAACCTGCTGCTCTCTTCTGCACACCTGATCGATACGGCAATGATCATCGGTCTTGGGAACGCCGCGACCGCTGCAATCGGCATCGCGGGCAGGTGGATGTTTCTTTTAAATCTGGGCATTTTCGGTGTCAGTTCCGCCGCGGCGACCCTTGTTTCACAATATTGGGGCGCAAAGGAGTATTCCCGCATTCAAAATACGCTCGGCGTCGCGCTTTTGGTGGCGGTGTCATTCGGCGTGGTGTTCAATGCGGGCGCCTTTTTCGTGCCCGAAGCGATGATGTCGGTTTTTACAAACGAAGCTGAGGTCATCACGCTGGGCGCGGAATATTTAAGATCTGTCAGTTTTTATGCCGTATTTATTACCTTCTCGGGGATTCTGGGTGCTGTGCTGCGCGCGACGGAGGATGTGATCACGCCCTTGGTCGCCGCGGTCGTGGGAAACGTGACGGATACGGCGTTGAGCTTTTTCTTGATTTACGGCAAGCTGGGGTTGCCGGCGTTGGGCATGAAGGGCGCGGCGTATGGCACATGGATCGCCGCTGTGCTGCAATGTTCTTTGCTGATTGTGATGGCCTTTGCGAGAAAGAGCATGGTTTTTGCCGCCCCGAGAGAGCTTTTTCGTATGGAGCGTGTATTTGTAAAAAAGTTTTTCAGCGTGGCTTCGCCCGTGATTCTCAATGAACTGTTTTGGGCCGTTGGCACCAATATCTATTCGATGGTGCTCGCAAGGCAGGGCAATGAAAACTATGCGGCATACACGACCTTTGCGGCGGTTCAGGAGATGTCGTTCGTCTTTTTTGTCGGCGTATGCCATGCCTGCGCAATTATGACAGGCAAAAGCATCGGTGAGGGCAAACTGCGGGAGGCGCGAAAAATTGCGAACCGTTTTGTGATTGTGACGCCGCTGATGGGAGTGCTTGTGGGCGCGGGGATGATTCTTTTGCGAAACCCGGTGCTAAGCCTGCTGCCGATTGAAACAGAGGGGGCGCGGCAGACAACGGCGGTGTTGCTGTTGATGTATGGCTTCTGGCTGCCCGTGCGTATGATTCCCTACACCTCAATCGTGGGGGTGTTCCGCGCCGGGGGTGATGTAAAGGTCGGGCTGTTCTATGACCTGTTCTCGCTTTATGCTTTGGGCATTCCCATTGTGCTTGTGTTCGGCCTTGCCATTAAGGTTTCGTTTCCGCTGCTCGTTTTTTTGATGTTTGCGGGCGAGGACGTTGTAAAAACAGTCCTATGCCTGTTCAGAATGCGGTCGGGCAAGTGGATTCATGTCCTGACAGATTGACAGACAAAAAAATAAAGGCTTCGGATTTTGCTCCGGAGCCTTTATAGTCAATTAACTCATTTTTAAATATTTCTGGTTTTGTTTTTGAAGCACAAGCACGATGGGC
>JAISXG010000027.1 GCA_031270605.1 Oscillospiraceae bacterium
ACGGCAGCAGATCCTCGAGAAATTTTGAGAAAGAGCGCGGGGTTGGAATAACAGTTATATCGGACTACCTGCAAGATTTTGGAATAATTTAGAGTCTCTTTACAGGGAAAATCTGGAAAGAGCGAAACTTGGATAAGGAGACATAGCGGCATGGCAACCAGAAGCATTTTCAAGGATGTTACAATCACTGGCACAAAAGCCTGCCGCGACTTACTTTCCGCTCTCGAAAACGCCGAAAGCAAAAGAGGGAAAGATATTGTACTGTCGCAAAAGGCGCAAACGGTTCGCGCCGGCGAGATCAAGAAAATATTACAAAAAACAGAAAGGACATAAACCCATGGAAATTTTAAACTACATCATCAGCGAAGCCCTTATCCTTATCCCCGGGCTACTTATTCTTGGGCAGATCATCAAGCACATCGAAATAATCCCGGACAAGTACATACCTCTCATACTCCTCATAATCGGCATCCCGGCAGCTATGGCTATGACCGGATGGACGGTTGACGGTGCGATTCAGGGCGTGCTTGTGACGGGCGCGGCGGTGTTTGGGAATCAGGTTTGGAAGCAGCTTGGTAAAGAAGATGTGTGATGCTACGGTTGTATTTTAGCCTCAACAAACCACCTGTTGTCTTCTAAAAATAGGTGTTTTTCTTTGCCGTCAATTATACAGCTATATCGCAGCCCCTGCCCGCCGGCCTTGAGTGACGCACGGGGCTGCACATCTAAAATTTTACCAATCACAAAAATTGTTTCGTCAGGGTGCTCTTCAGCGCGCTCGGCGGGGTCTTTGCTTTTATAGTCCTTCCATTTCAGCTTTTTGGGATATATCCTGCCGTCTTCATCAAAGTAGGCCAGCACCTCGACAAAGCGTTTTTCATATTCCATTGTTCACACCTCATTTCGTGGATGCAGGAAATATAATATGCGTTCCTTTCGGATCAACCGCAAGGCTTTTGTCTTTAAGTGTCACGGCACGCTGGATGGCATAATGACCGAATCTACGGCGGATGTCATCAATCGCTTTTTCCATATCCTCCTGTTTTTGCGCCCGTGCAATGTCCGGCATCATGGAGAGCTGCACGGCAGCATCATCCGTGAGGTCGGTGCCCCGCACCCCCATGCTCCTGATCGGGTGGCCGTTTTGGTGCTCTTGATATAACGCATAGGCAATGTCCGCGATGTATGAGGATGTGCAGCAGGCATAGGGCAGTTTGCGTTGCCGTGTATATGATTCTAATTCGTTATCACGCACCCATATTTGCACTGTATTGCAGCGGTAATTGTCTTCTCGCATTCTTGAGGCGATACTCTCCGCGAGGGCATATAGGGTGATTTTTATGTCATCCTCTGTTATGAGGTCGTGGGTGGTTGTCACCGAATTGCCAATAGATTTTATTGGAATCGGAGCGAACCCGGCAGGAGCGACAGGAGATGTATCATAGCCGCTTGCGTATCGCCAGATCATTACACCGTTTTTGCCGAGCCACGACTCCAAATATTTTACGTCCATATTTGCAATATCTCCAATGGTAAAAACGCCTTTATTACGCAGCTTATTTGCCGTGGAGCGCCCGACATAGAGCAAATCACTTGCGGGGAGAGGAAACACGATTTCTTTATAATTTTCACGGCTTATCACGGTGGTTGCGTCCGGCTTTTGTAATCACTGCCGAGTTTTGCGTATATTTTGTTATATGACACGCCAACAGAGGCAGTCAATCCAAGCTCTCTTTTTATCCGTGCGCGGATTGTATCAGCTATCTCTTTGCCTTCGCCAAACAGTCCGTCACAGCCTGTTACGTCAATCCACGCCTCGTCTGCGCCGTATGACTCCACAAGCGGGCTGTATTGTTTAAAGATTGCTTTCGCCATTTTAGAGAATTTCATATAAAGCTCAAAGTT
Organism: Oscillospiraceae bacterium; assembly: GCA_031270605.1. GTDB lineage: Bacteria > Bacillota > Clostridia > Oscillospirales > Acutalibacteraceae > JAISXG01. The sequence goes on from JAISXG010000027.1 coordinate 1,906, forward strand.
CGGTGGAACAACAATCAGGCCGGGGCATTTCTGTTTTGCCTCCCATAACGCTTCGCCTGTTTTTACACCGGTCACTTTAGCAATCATATTTTTGGCAAGCACAATACCGTGGCGTGCTTCTGGCGAACCGCCCACAACAACCGGTTTGTCGCGTATCTTGGGATTATAAAGACACTCAACAGAGGCATAAAAATTATTAAGATCAGCGTGTAAAATTGTCCTATCCATGTCGACACCTCGAACAAATGTTCTTTGTCGTTACGGTTTCATTGTAAACATTTGTTCTGGTTTTGTCAACTGGTAATCGATGGTTTTTTTTATTGTTTCATTGTGAGTTTATAATATATTGTGTTTTTGAAGATTATTGATTTTCAGTAGTTTTCAAAATTATAATAAATGGGGTGTGATATGGTAGTAAAAACTCTTGAAGAACTAAATAAGGTATTGAGAAAAAAAATTACTGAATCTTTGAAGGCAGATGTGTTTGAATCTATAAAGGAGGTTGAAAAAAAACATATTAATTCAGACATATATGACGTTTATGAACCCACTTGGTATACAAGGAGAAAATCCAACGGCGGACTGATTGACGATTCAAACTTTATCTGCGATATAGACGAAAGCGCGTTATCATTAAATGTTATTAATGTCACGCCTCCAAACGAATCGGTTCTTGGAACACCATATGATTCATCGAATAAAACGGCACTTTTATCTTGGATAGAGTCTGGTTCGGTTCCAAATATTTTTAATAATAACGATTATGCATGGATGCATCCAAGGCCGTTTGTAAAAAATTCAATAGATGATTTATTAATAAATAAACAACACATAAAAATACTAAAAGAGGGTCTCTTGAAAAGGGGTCTCAGAGTTAAATAAAAGCATCTGTGAGGGTGCTTTTATTTTTTTACCTTAATGCGCATGAAAGGTATGAGATATGGAAGACTTAAAAATCAGCGTACTAACGGAGTTAGAGCTAGAAAAAAACGCATTGTTAAACCTTCAAAAAGAAGCAAATAAATATGGAATTAAGCTAAATGTTTCGATAGATGACAGTGCACTAAATGAAAAAATAAAAGAAACCGTTAAAAGCGTGGGCGCAACTACCAAAGTAAATTTGGGCGTAGACAGCAGTCAAATAAACAAAGAGTCAGAGCGGCTAAGCAAGTCTTTGGAGCGAGCAAAAAATGAGCAACGGCAGTTGCTTATAATGTACGAACGCCTACTTAAAACAAACACCAAAATACAGACTGACGGCGCTTTCAATGGGAAGGTTCAGGGAGCATACCAACAATTAAAGGTTTTTAATACCACAGATCCTGCTAAGTTCAGCCAAGAAATGGTCAATGCTAGAGGTCATTATCGTGACCTTGTTCTTGAAATGAATAAAAGCGGATTATCAGGCAAGACGTTTTTATCAGAAATATCAGATGAGGCGAAAAAACTTGGAGTCTATTTGTCTGGTTCAGCCATAGTAATGGGTGCAAAAAGACAAATAGATAAAATGATTAATACAGTAATCAGCTTAGATGGCGTATTAACAGACCTACAGATTGCAACCGGAAATACCAGAGCGGAAACTAAAGAGTTGCTCAATACCTATAGTGAATTAGGAAAACAATTGGGGGCAACAACTGTTGAAGTGGGTAAATCAGCGGACGATTGGCTTCGGCAAGGTCTTTCAATTTCTGATACAAACAAGCTGATAAAAGATAGCATGATGCTCTCAAAGCTAGGCCAAATAGATGCCACAGAGTCTACTAAAGCTCTTACTAGCGCAATGAAAGGCTATGGGGTTGGAGTAGATGATGTTTCTGGTATTGTTGATAAGCTTACTGCGGTTGATATGGAGGCAGCTACTAGTGCAGGCTATTTGGCTACAGCTATGGCTGAAACTGCAACCGGTGCAAAACTGTCTGGAATTGGTATGGACAGGCTTATTGGATACATAGCCAATGTTGCAGAGATTACTCAAGACGGCGCGGAAAGTGTCGGTAAATGCAATTGCCGAGTGGCATAGCAATATGTCATAAGTAGGAAACAATATCGGTTAAAGGGTAGAGATACTTCAGACCGAGGAAAGACATTGCACGATTATTTTATAATCATGTAATGAATCCGTAGAGACTGTAATACCTCGTATGGCAACATACGAGGTTTGGTTTCCCTCCTAGTTTTAGGATGAAGATACAGTCCGAACTTCACACAATAATCTAAATATGAAATGTGAGAATGTGCTTGAAAGAACACATCGCCATATTGACAGTATGGTCAGTACCATTTTATTAAAAATGGGAAAGTAACAGATTGAATTTTTATAAAGTGCTTTTTGCCAGAATGGGTAACGTCAAAGAAGGAAATCTATTTGACCCAGAATCGGCAGAGGATTTGTCTTCTGTAGAAACAACGTTAAGCGGACTTGGTATAAAACTTCGCGAAAACAATAAAGAGTTTAGAAACTTTGGAGAAGTACTTGACGAAGTTGCTGGAAATTGGGGCAACTATAGTTCGGTACAGAAAAGAGCTATAGCAGTTGCGTTCTCAGGTTATCGAGTAGCCTGAATATATAGAAATATATAGGTATTCGCAACTAAAATATAAATATCGACAGTGGCTTAAAACGGAGAATAGATGGAGACATTCAACCCCGTGAGTAATGCAATGTGTTAGTATTATATTTACATAATAAATTATATTAAAAGTCTAAATAGCACTTAACATATTGAGTCTTGTAACGATCACAGCATGATGGGCAACCATATGCGTACGCCACTATCCGAATGTTCGGATAAAGATATGATCTGAACTCGCGCTATAATCTAACTTGTAAGAAACGCGAGAAATAGCCAGAAATGACTATTCGCCATTTTAACTAAAATGGTCACAAGGCAGGAGTGCCGAAGTAACAGATTGACTCGACAGCAGGAGAAGTTTTTAACCCTCATGTCCAAATACGACAACGCAATGAAATATGCCGAGATCTCAACAAATAGCGCTGGAAGCGCATTGGAAAAATATGAGAACTCGTACTTAAAATCCGTTGCGGCATCACAGGATAAGTTTAACGCAAGCATGGAGCAATTTTCTACGAGCCTTATCAACAGCGACTTAATAAAAAGCACATTTGATACAGGCTCTGGAATTTTAGGGTTTTTGAACTCAGCAGTTAAAACACTTGGGGAAATCCCCTCTTTGGCGGCGATAGCTGGAGCAGCTTTGGCCGCAATGAACAAGGGTTGGCGCATAGAGCGCGACATAATATGCCCTTTGCAATCTGGCGGTGACGCTGAACGAGTTATTTACAAATGTGGTGTATTTAACAAGGGATTGTATAGCAAACGCCTTAAATGGTGTGACCAATAATCACACTTCGTTAGATAATAACGAACGGGGACATTCTGTTAAGTCTTAACTACTAAATCATGATGGCAACATTATGGTGGCTAACCTGAAAGGGATTGGGTATAGTAAAAACGTTAAGAATAGGAACAATCCGCACCTAACTTGCCTCTGGCAAGAGTGGCCAACGAGTATCTTGGGCGGTCTGCAAATCCGACCTTACAGGAAAATTGTAGACATGGTGTATTCTAAAACTAGGCGAGTAATCCGCTGAAATTATCAGATTACGCGACTCCCCTGCTCTTGGGTTAATGAGTATATTTAAATATTTTTTGCAGCATAACAATGGGCACTTAATGTATAATGTCGGTTATAAAAAAATAATTACGAAAATCCCATAATAGTATATTGATTATTACTGTCAAAATGATATAATTAAAATATATTTATTAAGGGGAGATTAGTATTGGATTTTAATAATCTTATATTTGTTGGAAGTATGTGTGATACATTAAATGTGATTGCTGGTACTTCTTTGCCAGAGATTGAAATATATAGATCCAAGGGTTTTATATCTCACTTAATTAAACGAAATCATTTTGATTGTATTAAGCATATTGATGATATTCCAACCATAATAAAAAACCCAGACTATGTTGGAGTAAACCCAAGTGAAAATGGAAATACAATTGAACTTGTTAAAAGGTTTCATAAAACTATTCTTATTGGTATTAAATTTGATAATAAGGAAGGTTATTTGTATGTGTCTACTATGTATGTATTACAGGAGCAAAAATTATTTCGCAGACTAAAAAGTGGAAGATTAAAAGAATATACTTATTGACAAACTATGATATATAATGTATTATATAGTTGCAAAATACATATACTAGCAATGTAAGATTATTGAGGTCGGAAATGGTTCCCGACACACTCGAAAGAGTACCTGAGATGCAGGATACACCGCCCTGCCAATAATCTTACAACAAAGCACCTGCGCTTAGCAGGTGCTTTTAATTTTTCTATATTTTCCTACCAACTATACCCACAATTCCCACACTTAAACGACTTGTTAATTTTCTTGCTAAACAGTCCCCATGCAAAAACAGAAGCACCACGTTCTACACCAGTGATTTTTTGGATGTTGGGGCTGCCACAGGTGGGACATTTGGGAATATTGTCGCCCGTATTTTTATCTTCTTGAACATCGGCCTCAAATTCCATTTGACGTTCAAAGTCATTTTCCATTGTCGTGTTGTATAACTCTTCATCAAATTCTGGTGAGTTTATAACGTACTTTTCACGCATGTGTTTGTTCCATTTTTCTCGTTGTTCTTGGGTTAGGTGGTAGTATTGAGCATATGTGAATTGGGTTTTGATCATAGGTGTACCGCAAGCTGTTCCGTAATCACATATAGGATCGTATTTTCCATCGATACTGCTGATTTCTCCGCATTTTGGACAAATTGTTTGAACGGAATCTCCAAATCTCTCAAGCCATGTCACAAGTAAAACCCCCAACAACATTTTTATACTGAAATTATATTGCTTTTCAGATTGTTTGTCAATAAAAATGATGTCTAGTCAACATCAAAAATGTTTTGTTATTTAAGTCGCACGAAAGCATGACAAATTTATCTGGAATGACATATGCTCCAAAAAATTTCAACAATTTCAAAGATTATACTAGTGGACTTTGGAGCAACTTGAAAAACAGTATATATGTCGCCCCCACGCAAGAACAATTAACAAGGCTGTCTCAGTATAATACCCTAATGGGTCAGGGTAATCCCCTTATAGCCTTATTTATAAAATCCACAAAAACTGTAGAGGCTGGAAAAGCATCTGTAAAGGGCTTAACAGCAAGCCTCAACGCCGGTACTGTTGCTTCAAAAGCCGCAGCATTCGGTATGAAAGCATTTGGCATAGCCGCAAATATGGCTCTCACTATGGGCATAGGATATGCTATCCAATTTATAATTGAGGGATATCAAAAAATCGTCCACGCGCAAGAGGAAGCTATTGAAAAGGCAAATGAAGTAACTGATACTTGGAAAAAATCTCAAGACTCCATTAAACAAAATGGAGAAACTATAAAATCTATATCTTCTGATTATGAACAACTATCAAAGGGTATAGATGCTCACGGAAAGAATATTGCACTCTCTACAGAGGAATATCAGAAATATAATAGTATTGTAAATCAGATTGCTGAAATGTTCCCAAGCATGATACAGGGATACACCGATGAGGGTAATGCGATTATTGCCAATAAGGGAAATGTTGAGGCATTAACAGAAGCTTATAAAGAGCAAAAACAGGCTGCGCAAGATGCCATTGTTTTAGGTTCAAACGATGCTTGGAAAGGCTTTAAAGCACTATCTAGTCAAGACCCTTGGAGTTATTTTTCTTCTAGTGGTACGGTCGACAAAAAATCACAAATTGAGTTTTTAAAACGAGCAATAAGTGGAAGTTTATCAAAGTCTGAAATCGAAAATTTAGGAACAAATTCCCCTGAAATAAAAGCATTAAAAGAAGCGAAGCTAGATATTAGTGTGTGGGAGTTCATGTTTGGTGGCTCAGAAAAAGTTTTAGATAAGATTGATAAGGACAAATCTCTAATTACTACATATCTAAAACAACTAGAGAGTCATGTTCAAACAGAAACCGCTAAAATGAAACCTATATTCGCTGCATTCTTATCTCAGGATTATAATTTTCAAGAGCTGGATTCTGAAGCGCAGGAACTTGTTAATTCTATTGTTTCAACGTTTGATTTTGATTTTTTATCTCAACCAGAGTTTGAAAATGCAAGCGACGTATATGCTTGGATTCAAAATAACATCATCTCACCAATGTCAGATCCCCAAATAGGGCAAGAAGTGCAATCCGCAGTTGGAGAGATTTTTAATAATCTAATTCCAAAAAAAGACACTATGGCATCTAAAGATTGGTTGGATGCATTAAACTCTGAGCTTAACAAGCTACCAGCAGACCTACAAATTAAACTAAGATTGGTTTTTTCTGATGATATCAATGAAGTTGAGCAATTAGAATCGAAAATCAAGGAGTTGCTTGGAAACGACGCATTGTCTGAATCTTTGTTTAAAAATTTAGATATTTCAGAATTAAAAACCCTTGTTAACTATTTTGAAAAGCTTGGAATTACCGCAGACGATACTTTTGATACTATTAGAAAAAAGATTGACGACTTCAATAAGTTCAGTAAAATTACTCCTCTTGATGATGCCACAAATTTTACAGGGTTAACTTCAAGTCTTAATGAAATTCAAGATGGCGTCAGTGGCATCACTTCCGCAATGGAATCACTGAGGAATGGAACGGCATTGACAACCGCAGAACTTGCGAAGCTCGCGCTTCAGTATCCAGAATTGTTAAACGCATCAAACTTGTTTACAGATGGCTCTGTCGAGGGACAGAAAAAAATGCTGAATTCCATTTTAGACATCAAAGAACAAGAATACGATGCTGAAATAGATACTAAAATAGCTGAACTAAAAGTATATGATGCTGCATTGAAGGCGCAATTAGAGGTTGAAACCGCTAAGGCCAACGAACTTACAAGAATTGATGCAGAGGTAGCCAATGCCAAAATTACCAGCGAAGAAGAACTTCAAAATCAACTATCTGAGTATAGAAACCTTGAGGGTCGCAACTATGTGGTAATGGAAGATGGAAAGCTTACCACCAATGCCGAAGCTATGTCTGGGCTATTAAAACAAACAGATGAAGGTGTTAAAAAGAGCGATCCTATATGGGAATCTCAGTCGCTTATAATACAAGGGGCTTTCGAATCTGGTGGCAAGGGCGGTTTAACCGCTTTAAATCAAACTGGAACGAAAATCGGAAATTTTGTTACAAATGCAAAACAACCATTCTTGTCTCTGGGCAAAACAATTGGCGAATCTCTTGCTGGAAATATTTTTGACAACGGAATAAACACGGTTGGAAAGATTGACACAAATGTTTCTGGAGGCGCTCCATATATAAATAGGCCAAAATCTTTACAGGGTTTTGACACTACTGTTGGCAAAAAGGACAGTTTAAGTTTGACCATAGATGGAAGCTCTGTTTCTGAATGGGTAGACAATCAAGAAAAGCGCTTGAAAGAGCGTATTGAACAGATTAAGATTGAACAAGGCAATGTGTCTTCGGCAATAAGTAACCTACAATCTTTAAAGGGTTTAGACCTTACTACAATAGCCAGTGCTGGTAAGGGTTCTGGTGGTGGAAACTCTTCAAATAAAGACATTGTTGAAGAATACATCGCCTCTATTGACGAGTACTATGCAGCAATTCAAAGGCTTAATAGCGTTCAAGAAAAACGAGAGAGTCTTGAAAGAGATTTAAGCAATGCCACGGATTATAAAACGAAGATATCAATTCAACGTCAATTGATTGATGTTTATAAGCAAGAACAGTCTGCACTAACGGATTTAAACAAATTAAGGGCAGACACAATATCATCAACAACAAGCGCTTTACGTAAGCTTGGATTTATCGTTGAATATAATGCTGAAACAAACAATTTATACATTGAAAATCTTGAGCATGTAAATAGTCTTACCGCCGATTCAAAGGGAAAATATGATTCTCTTCAAGAGGCAACCAACGCTCTCAGAAAAGACACAGAGGAATTAATTAAGACTACCCAAAGCCTTAATGACGAAAACAAAGAAGCTTCCAGCAATATTTCAGAACTTGCCTATACGGTTAAGCAATCAAAAGACGAAATAATTACATTTATCAAGGAAATTGTCAAAGAGGCTGATGACGCGCTCAATTCTATTGAAAACGTTTATAGCACATTAGTTGACGCAGCAAAAAGCTATAGCGAAACAGGCTTTATGACCGCAGATACATTTCAAGCAATTCTGTCTTTAGGCACTGAATATCTGTCCTATTTGTATGATGAAAGCGGAGCAATTAAATTCAACGAAGAGTCTTTACAAAAGTTGATTGCTGCAAAAGTTGAAAATCTGGCAATCAGTCAGGCACAGTCATTGTTAGACACTATTAAAGAGTATAAAAATGACACTGTTGCGTTGAAGAAATTAGCCGGTGCAACAAGCGAAGCTTCTACTTCAACGTGGAATTTAATTTATGCTCAGCTTGCTATGCAAAACCTTGACGCTGACTTATATGAATCATTCTTAGATCAAATATATATGATACAGGTTCTTGCAGATAACACAAAGCGTGGCATCGGAACCAGTGCTGGTGAATTAACAGAATACTACGACAAAGCTTCTCAGTCTTTAGATTATATTTTGCAAAAAACAATAGATTTGATTCGGTATGAAACAGAAGAAAAAATTAAGGGATTAAATAAGCAGCTTGAAAAATACCGAGAGATTATTAATTTAAAAAAAGAAGAATTAAATCTAAATAAACAAGAGGATAACTACAATAAAAATGTAACCGAGAAGACGAAGAACATTGCTCAGATTCAGTCAAAAATAGACCAGTTGTCCCTTGACAACAGTAGAGAAGCTAAGGCCGAAAGAGCTTCGTTGATTGACGAATTGAAAAGCGCACAAGATGAGCTTAACGAGCTTCAAAGCGACTACGCATATGATTCTCAAGTTCAAGCTCTAGACAAACTACTTGAAGCGTATGAAAAATCAACAGAAGACAAAGTTTCCGAGCAAGAAGACACTATTAGTTCTACTGAAAAACTATATAATGAAGCTATAAAAAGAATCGAATCTGCGTGGGGAACCTCTTGGGAAACACTGTATAACGATATTATTGGTTGGAATACTGAGACAGGTAGTTCGCTTAACGAAGAAATAACAAAAGAGTGGGGCAATGCTTATGAAGCCGCCAAAAAATATGGTTCATTTGTTGAGGCTCTTTCAAAAGTAAAAGATATCGTTGGGAACGATGGCGTTGGAAATACTATAGGAGAGAGTCAAATACCGCCGCCATCAAAAGACTTTTTACCAGGCGATGTCGATGGTGACGGTAAAGTTACTGCGGCAGATTCGCGCCTTGCTTTAAGAGCATCTGCTAAACTAGAGACACTTTCCGCAGCGCAGAAAAAGGCCGCAGATATTAACGGTGATGGAAAGATTACAGCCGAAGACTCTAGGCTTATCTTAAAAATGAGCGCTGGTCTCCCAGTATATCACGAAGGCGGTATTGCTGGTGACTCCCCCACCATTAAAGACAACGAAGTGCTTGCAGTATTAGAAAAGGGCGAATCTGTCCTTAATGAGCCCAAGAAAGATGCTGTATACAAACTGGTTGACTTCGCTTCTGTGTTATCTAAAAAATTAGGAGTATCTGCCAAAGTAATTCAGGAGTCTCCGCTTTTCAGAAGCACATCTGAAAATTCAATATTCCCAAATATAACCCCACAACATAATATAAGTCGTTCTGAGTCGTTTACATTTAGCCCAGAAATAAAAGTGTCAATAGTGAATGACGGTTCCCTGTCGAACCAGTCGGCTCAAAAATTCGGAGACACTATAGCTAACGCCGCTTTAGATAAACTGTCTGAGGCTTTAGCAATGAGGGGGCTATCTGGTATAGGCAATTCGAGAACAAGACCGTAATAAACAATAGGCAACCATAAATCAGTTGATTTATGGTTGCCTTTATATTTTTTACACGAAAGGACTAATCATGAACGTCAATTTTGCTCAAATAAACATGGCAGAAGAACCGATGTTAATTCTAAAAAACACTGCCGAAAAACCTATTGGCGTTATCTGTCCGGCTTTTGATGTTAGCGCTGAACTAAAATATAATGAAACATCCTCTTTGAGTTTTAGGGTTCCATCACACGCAAATGGAATACCCACACATATATATGATGAAATTATAGGAATGCGAATTGTTGAGCTTAAAGATGTTGGGCAGTTTATTGTCATGAATCCAAAAGAAGATGGAGATGGTATCCGTCTTGAGAAAAACTGCACCGCATACTCTCTTGAATATGAATTTACATTTAAGAAGATATCCCTTGAAAACGGAACATACAACCTATACGACCCATCGTCAATATCTGAGGATATTATATCAATAATTCTTGAACGTATGCCATCATGGAGTGTTGGTAGCGTTGACGCGTCTTTATATAATAAGTACCGCACGTTTGAGATAAGCGACGAGAATCTATATAATTTTATCAAGGGTACTCTACAAGATTCATACGGTTGTATATTTGAGTTTGACACGTTAAATCGCATTGTAAACGTAAGAGACGTAATGGGGAATACAAACACACAGCCTGTATTTATATCCTTCAATAATCTCGCCAAAAACATATCTGTAGAAGAAAATTCTGAGGATATAATAACTTGTCTTGACGTTAACGGCGCTGAAGGAATCAATATTCGAGACGTTAACCCATTAGGTACAAATAAAATTATTAATCTTGATTATTTCATGACACCGGTAAATTTTTCATCAGAAGTAATTGAGAAATACAACTTGTGGAAGCAAGCGTACGAGGAAAGTCAGTCGTCATACTATAATCTTACATTAGACCACTCGGTAAAAACAATGAAAAAAGCGACAGAGGAAGCTGAGTTGTCAGAACTGAAATACCAGTTGGTGAGTTTGGAAAATATTCTTGCGGTTACAATTCAAGCGGTAGCGCAAGAAATGATTGGCTACAGTCAGAGCAATATAGACAGTGCCAATACAGATATCGCAAATAAAAAAATCGAGATAGCAAACAAACAATCTCAGGTAAACGCCACGCAGAGTGCTATTGATTTGGTTTTGTCTGGCTTATCAGGGATACGTGACAGTGTGTCGCTAAGCGGCTTTTTTACTGATGCTGAACTTCTCACTATTGACAGATATATTAAAGAAGATTCTATTTCAGACAGTACGTTTGTTACACATTCCGACGAAACATATGTTAGCAAATCAAACAGTAGTGACGTGCAGTTACAAACATTCTCAATCTCAGACGCCGTAGTTGATATTACATCAAACACTTCTAGCAGAACAATGTATATCGTCAAGGGCGGGGAGATTAGTTGTCCATCTATTATGTCTGCTAAAATAATTCAGGGTATTGTTGAGAAATCAATTGTTTCTGGGGTGACTTCAATAGTGGCAACCCTTTATTTAGAAACATGCACATATCTTGGAGATAACTATGACAACGCTTGCTTGTCGTTGACAGGACAGTCCGCCACGGTCAGCGCTACAGACTCTAGTATATCGCTCAACATATCTAGTGGTTATTTATACTTCACCACAGAGGTGAGCGAGTATGAAAAAAGGCTCGTATCTTATGAGTTATATAATCACGGAAAAGATATACTTAACCGTATTAGTAATCCGTCATATACTTTTTCTGTAGAAAGTGCAAATTTTCTTTCTGCCGTAGAGTTTGATGAATTTAAAAACAAGTTGCGCTTAGGACAAAAGATATATCTTGAAGTTCAGGAAGATAAAATACTTGAACCCATTGTAATTGGAGTAAGTTATAAATACGATTCTCTTGCGGAGCTTTCTCTGACATTTGGTGATAAATATTCAATGACCGATAGTAGTTTCGAGCTTTCAGACCTTCTTGAAAAAAGCATTTCTATGGGAAAGTCTGTTGATTTAAAGAGGTTTACTTATTCATCGTTTGTGGATTCTGGAGCAAGTACAGAAGTAAAAGCATATATGAATTCCGCTCTGGATGTTTCACGAAATGGGATATTATCCTCAAACGAGCAGGCAGTTTCATGGGACGGTTCTGGAATAAGGCTCAGAAAATGGGCTAACGAATCACATACGGCCTATCTTGACAATCAGGTATGGCTAAACAATAACAGCATTATGATGTCGGCAGACAATTGGGCTACCGCAGAAATCGCTATTGGAAGCTTCCAAGACAATAATCTCGGCTCATGCTATGGTATTGTTGCACCCAGTATTGTTGGTACTTTGTTAGCTGGAGAAAAACTTATTATCGAAAGCACAAAGAAAGATGGCGGTACTTCGGTATTTAAGGTTGATTCAGACGGATGTTATTTGTTTAACAGTTATTTTAACATTGTTAAAGACGGAACTCAAATATCACTAAACCCAGACCACGGAATTGTAATTGGTAACTATCCTGTTTACAAGACAGTTGAAGGTGAAGAAGTAATAGATGAAACCAAAGCTAAATTATGGGCAGATTCAAGCGGAAATCTAAATTTGACAGGTAGGGTTAACGCACAGTCTGGCAATATATTAGGAAGACTATATATGGGACAACAAGAAACAGGTAAAACATTCTTTCTTGACGGTAGCTCAGATGCAATTTATAAGATTTTCTTTTTGGATACGATAGAAGAGAGTGCTTTTCTTGTCTCAAAGTATGGTGAAGTTTCAGCTAGCAAGGCAACTATTATGGAAAGTTGGATTGGCGACTGCTCGCTTGAAAATTGTACTATTGCAGAAGACTGTACGATTTTAGGAACTCTAGCCGGAAAAAATATTTCATTAACTACAAGTACTCTAGGTACAGGGCTAAACGGTAGGATTGGCTTTAAAGAAAACGACACCGGTATGGGTAGAATTGATACTTATTTTACTATGTCCTTAACTCAAGAAAATGCGTCTCCATCTGGATACGAATCAGTTTCACTGTGGGATGAGGGTTTGTCTACAGGGGTTAAACTTACAGTAGGGTCTGCGGCCTTCGGGGAATTAGACACAATAAGCTCTGAAATAACTCTTTGGCAATATCCAGGCGGCGGCTCCATACGAATGTATGCTGAAACTGAGGGAATGCTGGTTGGCAACTGGACATTAAATGACTCGGTTGTTTTATCTCAAGGAACTTTTAAAACCCCGACCTTAATGCCATATGGTTTTGAGACACATTATCTTGGCGATATTATGCCCAATAATGGCGGGTACATAAAAGTCGCCACAATTACTATAACAAAAAGCTATGCAGATGCCACCATTAATTTCTCTATTTCTCAAAGACGAAGAGACCTTTCTGAGTTAGCGTTAAAATTCACAAGCTCAAACGGATTAAACCCTACAATAGATTTCTTTAAATTCACTGGTGGGAATATAAACGCCAAGATAAGACAGGTTAGCACGAGCGTGTGGGATTTATATATTGAAAAAACTGAAAGCTACGATGTTATATCAATTACAAATATGGAAGCTTCGTCGTATATGAGGGATCACATAACCTTAGAGTGGAAAAAAGAACATACATCGACTATACCTTCCGGTACAATTTTCACCGCAACAAGAGACGTAGGATTTTTAGCTGGTAGCTCAAATGCTAACGGCGGATATATTGATGTTCCGGGAGGGCTCAAAATTCAGTGGGGAATTGTTTCGTATAGTGGTATTGCAAGCGGAGGGGATGTTACAGTGACATTGCCAGTAAGCTTTACAGCATATAACACATATACGCCAACAGTGACGATGTCTGGTGGCAACAATGCAACCGTTGGACTTGGAGCGCGAAGCCCAGGTTCATTTATTTTTAGACCATATAATACATCTGGTAGCGCATTTTGGATTGCTATTGGTACTTAATAGAAAGGGATTTTATGACACAACTTCAAATATATAATGCATACAATTCGCTTAAATCAATTGTAGATGCAAGGCTTGACGCAAAAAAAGCGAGAGATATCTATTTTATAATTAAAACACTGGAACCAACATACGAGTTCATTATAAAAAGACAAAATGAAATTGTCAAGAAGTACAATGCAGAGCTTAACCAAGACGGAACAATTAAGTTTAAATCACAAGAAGTGCTTCAAGATTTTGAAAGAGAAATGAAAGAACTCGAGTCTTTGGACGCCAATATAGAAGTTAACAAGCTAACATTGTCAGATTCGGATTTGGAAAAAATAGAGTTCAGCGTTAGAGATATTCTTTACTTAGATGGCATTGTCGAGTTTAAGTCTGTTGAATAAGGCGGTGTGAGATTATGTCTTTCTATGGGAGTTTTTTCAGCTATAATGGTGTAAGTTGTGAGGATTATGGCTTAATGATTTACGACTTTGACAGTGCTTCACAGTCGAACGAGACTGTACTTTCGTCGATTGAAATTATTGAAGATAGAAGCCAACGCAAATACTCTTCAACTTATTATGGTACCGTACAAAATAAACCTCTTGAGTTTAATTTGGTTTTTGGCAAATCAATAGAAAACAACTCTTCGCTTACTCCATTAACCAGAGCAGAAATAGAATCTGTATCTGCATGGCTAACAAGCATAAACGGCTATAGGTGGCTAGAGGTTCAGCAACCCGATTTGGAAAACATAAGGTATAAGTGTAATATAACCGAATTAAAGCTTGGTTCAGTATCGTGGAACCCTATAGTTTTTATATGTAAGGTTGTTTGCGATTCGCAATTTGCTTATATGTACCCAGAAGAGACGGTATATGAGGTTGATGGAGAAGAAACATTTACGTTTGACAATAAAAGCTCATACAGCGGATTCTATCATCCAAAATTAGAGATTGCCCCATCAGTAACAAACAGAAATGTTTCAATAGTAAACATTTCAAATAACAACAGAGAAACGTTATTTACGAGTATTCCTGGTTCTGTTGAAACAATCTATATTGACGGAGAAAACGGGATTATAACAAATAGCGCGGATTTAAACTTGTACGATAATTTTAACTTTAAGTTTCTTCGTCTTAAAAGAGGTAACAATATAATCAAAATTTCTGGAAAGTGTACAGTAAAGCTGCTATGTGAGTTTCCTATCAGCGTTGGAGCTTAATGTTATAAAAAATAGGGATACCCAAAATTGGGTATCCCTATTTTTTTCTTCATATTATGTAGTAATGCTATAGAAATATACTATTTCTTTTTTATGACCATCAACATTTCTAGAATTTCTATAAAATTTCATGGTTCGTTCAGGACATATATTCTTGACCATCTGGCCGCCTACAGAACCGGCCTGACGAGAAGTAAGGTCACCGTTGTAGCCCTGTTTAAGATTCACGCCGACTTCTGAAGCCGCCTCCATCTTAAATCTGTTGAGAGCATCACGTGCTTCGGGAACTACGTTTTTAGCCATTGTAATTTACACTCCTAACGTAAAAACTTTTGCGTTTGCAATCATATTATTGACGCATCGTCCTCAAATATTTCTGAGAATTTTTGGTTATCTTGAGCTTGCAAACAATGCCCGGAGAAAACCGAATCAATAACATGTGCTAATAGATTAACCGCATCTCACAGTTTTATAATTGCCAATTTTTATGCATTTTTAAACTTTGATTTCTATATAATCCTTTGCGGTATTTGTTCATATGATAAGATTCTATGCTGTTGGACTCCACATGCAAACCTGAAACAGTCCATTATTATACAGTTTTGAAAGGAATCTATTAACATTATTTGAAGTCTACAAAATATTTGACTTTTACGCACGGTTTATATATAATATTATTATATATAAAAGGGGAAATGATACTATGTTACCAACCGTTCAAATATTCGGCAAAACATTAAGTATGTATGTTGCTTTTAATGCCCTGTCTGTTTTTGTTGGCCTGATTGTAATGGTGATCGTTACGGTGCATTTTTCTAAAGTGCTGCATCCTGCCAAAAAAAACCTGGCTTATAAAGCACCACGTGTGAAATACATTGTTTCAACAATGATTTCGTTTCTTGTCGCCTATGTGTTTTTATATATGGGTACGCAATTGATCGGCAAAATCAAATTTAAAGACATGAATATGGAGGGCGTTGCGTTCATCGGCGGCGTTCTGCTGTTTATTCCTGTTTTTGTTTTGTTTGCCTACCACCTGCCCAACAACGGCGACACGCTCTCACAGCTTGAGCGCACTTTTCCCAGCCTCGCGATCATGCAGTGCTTCAACCGCCTTGCGTGCACCTGCGCCGGCTGCTGCTTTGGCGTTCCGTTTAAGCTGGGGTTGACTTATCAAAGAAATACGCCTGCCGTGCTCAAATATGGCCTGCAAACACGCCTTTTTCCAACAGCGCCCTTTGAGTCGTTTGTTATGCTGATCGCGTTTATCGTAATTATTATTTTTATGATGAAAAAGAAGAAAGATACGCTGCACCTCTTTCCCATCTTCTTCGGCGGCGTGGGGCTCGTCAACCAGTTTTTAATGGGCGACTTGCGCGGCATCATGATTTGGAAAATCTTTGACGTGCAGCAAATGGGCTATATGATTTTGATTGCTCTTGGCCTCTTCTTCTATTTTTACAGACAGTATGACCGTAAAAAGGCAGAAGTAAAACTGCTGAAACCCAAAAAAGCACACTGATGTGCAAAATCCACTTTTCGGTTTTCTGAAATGGCATCTGATCTGAAAGGCGGTGAAGCAGTTTTGCGCCAGAAAAGCGGCAAACTGCATAAAAGATGAAAAATGCCCCTTATCCGTTAAACACTGTGGATATCCCGGTTAAAACGCTCAATGAGCTGCTTGCGTTCACCTTAACGCGTTTTCAAAACAGAACCGCCTTTCGTTACCGCGACCAGGGTGAAATTAAAACGGCGACTTATGCCCGGTTTGTTGCCGACGCAAAGCAGCTTGCCGCTCATTTTCTTGAAAACGGCTTTCACAATACGAATATTGCCGTCATCGGCGAGAACTCCTATTTTTGGATGCTCACTTATTTTGCCGCAACCGGCAGCGGCAATGTGATCGTGCCCATCGACAACCAGCTGCCAGACGACGACGTGATCCATATTCTCAAGAGCAGCGGCGCTTGTGCCTTTGTGTTTTCGGGTGATTATGCAGATCTTGCGGGGCCTGTAAAGGAACAGGTGAAATCCGTCAAGCTGTTGATCAACATGAAAACGGACATGCCCGCCTTGCTTGAGAACAGCGGCAAAATTTCGGCGAACGACGCCTATTTTATTGAAAGCGGCATCAAAGAAAACGACCTTGCCGCCATTGTCTACACCTCCGGCACGACGGGCGCGCCCAAGGGCGTGATGCTCAGCCACAAAAATATTCTTGAAGACGCAAAAAGCGGCTGCCGTTTTATGGACATCGCGCTGCATGAAACCATGGTCATTCTGCCCATGCACCACACGTTGAGTTCCACGCCGGGCGTTGTCGCGCAGCTTATGGGCGGCAGCACGGTTTCAATCTGCTCCGGCGCAAAAAATATCAGCAAGGATTTTTTGGATTTTAAGCCCGAATACACCATTATGGTGCCGCTGATTGTGGAAGCGATGTATAAAAAAATTTGGGAAACGGCGAAATCGCAAAACAAAGACAAACTGCTCAAAAAAATGATTAAAATCAGCAATGCGCTGCTGAATATCGGCATTGATTTGCGCCGCAAGCTTTTTAAAAGCGTGCTCGCGGCTTTCGGCGGCAATTTGCAGTGGGTCCTTTCAGGCGGCGCGGCCTTGGGCGAAGAATATGTTTTGGGCTTTCGCGCTTTCGGCATTGATATTTTGCAGGCATACGGCATCAGCGAATGCTCACCCGGCGTTTCGCTCAACCGCAACCGCTACAAACGCGACGGCAGCGTGGGTGTGCTGCTGGACTGCAATAAAGTGCTCATCGCAAACGCAGACGAAACCGGCATCGGCGAAATTTATGTCAAGGGCTCAAACGTGATGCTTGGGTATTATAATGACCCCAAAGCGACAGAAGATGCCTTCGATGGTGAATGGTTCAAAACCGGCGACCTCGGGTATCTGGACGAAGACGGTTTTTTGTTCATCACCGGCCGCATGAAAAACCTCATTATTTTGAGTAACGGCAAAAACGTTTCGCCTGAGGAGCTTGAATATAAAATTCTCGCCCTGCCCTATGTTTTGGAGGTGCTCGTTTATCAGGAGGGCGACCGCATTCTTGCCGAGCTGTTTTTAGATGAAGAGAACTTCCCCGACCGCGAGCAGCGCATTGAAGCCGACATCCTCGCGCTCAACAGAACGCTGCCACAATATAAATATATCGCCAAAACCATCATCAGGGACACAGAGTTCCCCAAAACGACTTCAAAAAAAATCAAGCGCAAATCATAACACGGCTTTGTGGAAAGGGAAAAGAAAATGCTGGAAAAGCTTCAGTTGATTTTAAGAGAATATTTGGGGGATCCCTCCATAACCATTTCAGAGGACATGCTTCTGCTCTCAGACTTTGACCTCGACTCGCTCGATCTTGTTACCCTTGTCGGAAAAGTGGAAGAAGCTTTTTCGGTTGAAATTTCTGACCGTGCCATGATGAAAATGAAAACGGTCGGCGATTTGCTGCGGTATTTACAAGACACATAACACAAAAACAGGGAGGGGGTTCGGGTGGAAAATTTTCCGTTATCAAAACCTCAAAAATTGATCTATGACTTGGAGCGCTTTGCGGGCGGCTCTGTTTCAAATATAACAGCAAGCATTCTGTTTGAAGGGCAGGCCGATGTTCCGGCGCTGCAAAAGGCCGTCGACCTGATCCTTGAGCACAACGACGCGTTTCGGCTTCGCATTTTGCCTGATGGCATGCAGACGGTTGCCGATTTTCAAAACACCGGTTTTTTGCACAAACACTTTTCTTCTGAAAAAGAGTTTCACGCGTGGGCAGCCAAAACCGCCCTTGTGCCCATTGATCCGGCAGGGCCGTTGTTTCAAATTACAATCATCACCATAAACGACGCCCTGTTTGGCGCATTGGTGAATTTTCACCATTTAATAGCTGACGCATGGTCTGCCGCAATGTTTGCGAGCAGGCTTTATGAATATTATGGCAATTTAAAAAACAATACAGCGCCGCAGGTGCAGCGCTCATCTTATAAAGACTATCTCGCAAGCGAGCAAACATATCTTGCCGGCGCAAGTTATCAAAAAGACAAGGCCTTTTGGGCAGAGCAGTTCGCCCAGTTTCAAGAACCCGTTTTTCTTTCCGACAAAACGGCGGCATCCCTGCGCTCGCGCCGTAAGGATTATACCTTGTCAAAATCTATCACAAGTGACATCCGCCAGCTTGCCTCGCAGCACGGGCTTTCTGTGTTCAGCGTGATGCTCACGGCTCTTTCGGTTTATATCGCACGTATCAAAGACGCAAGCCGTTTCAACATCGGCACAACGGTTCTAAACCGATTGTCGCGCCCGGAAAAAAATACGTTTGGCATGTTTGTGAACACCGTGGCGCTGCCTGTCAGCCTTGACCTGCAATCGGGCTTTGCCGCAAACGCGCAAGCGATGTCTGAAAACCTCCTGCCCGTTTTACGCCACCAGCGCTACAATCATAACGATGTGCTGCAAGACATCCGCGAAACCCATGGCTATAACGGCAAACTCTATGATGTGCTCATGAATTATCAGAACGCCGCTGTCGCAGGGATGGACGAACGCTTTCTCGCAACCTATTGGTATCACAGCGGCATTCAGCCGGAATCCCTGCAGATTCAGGTGAACGACAGGGATAATACGGGCGAGCTTTATGTCAGCTATGATTATCAGACCGAAAAACTCACACAACAGGATATTGTACGCCTGCATGAGCGGCTGACAACAATTTTGCAGTGCGCAATCAAAAACCCGGATCTCCCCGTTTCACAGCTTGACATTATGACTGAAAAAGAACAAGACTGGCTTGTGCGGCAGCTCAACGCAACGGTTCGCCCGCTGCCCGAAATCCAGTGCATCCACCGCTTTTTTGAGCTTCACGCGGCGGAGCACCCTGATGATGTTGCCGTTATTTATGATAAAACCCGGTTTTCTTATCAAGAATTGAACCATAAGGCGGAGCAGGTTGCCGACTTGCTGCGCGGCCGCGGCATTCAAACCGGCGGCGTGGTGGCTCTGCTCATGGAGCGCTGCGCTGAAATGATGCCCATTATTTTGGGGGCCATGAAGGCGGGCTGCGCATACATGCCCATCGCCACAAGCCTGCCGCGTGACAGGATCGACTATATGCTCACAAACTCAGAGGCCGCAATCCTCTTTTATCAAAGTGATTTTGCCGGCGGGTTCAGTGAATCAATACCCGCAATGGAGGTTGCAGAAATCAACGCTTTGCCCGCGCCGTTGCTGCAGCGTGAAAGCGCAAACGACAAAAACGCGGTGGCCTACATCATCTACACCTCCGGCTCGACGGGCCGCCCGAAGGGTGTACAGGTTGAGCATCATTCGGTGTGCAACCGATTGCTTTGGATGCACGAAAAATACCCCCTCGAAGCGCATGAAACACTGATTCAAAAAACAAATTATGCTTTTGACGTTTCGGTTTGGGAGCTGTTTTTGGCGCTCATGACAGGCAGGACCTTGCTTGTGCCCCCGCCGGGGGTCGAAAAAGACCCGCCGCGCCTGATTCAATATATCAAAGACGAAACTGTTCACAAAATCCATTTTGTGCCCTCAATGCTTGCCGTGTTTCTTGATTATATGGCGGCGGCGAAGGTGCGGCTGCCCGAGCTGCGGCAGGTGATTGTGAGCGGCGAGGCATTAACGCCATCCCTCAACAAGCGCTTTTATGCGCTGTTTGCCGGCAGCGGCACAACACTGCACAACCTCTACGGCCCGACGGAATGCACGGTGGACGTGCTTTTTTATGACTGCAAGCCCGAAGACACCGAGATTCCCATCGGCAGACCCGTGTGGAACACGCAGGCGTTTGTCGTTGATAAAAACTATGCTCTTTTGCCGCAGGGCATTGAAGGCGAACTCGCCCTTTCCGGGGTGCAGCTCGCACGCGGATATGTGGACACATCCCTCAATGCCGGCCGCTTTGTTGACGGCACCCCTTTCGGCAGGATCTATATGACAGGTGACAAAGCGACGGTGCGCGAAGACGGCGAAATTTTATACCTCGGCCGCAACGACGATCAGGTGAAAATCCGCGGCCAGCGCGTGGAGCTGACAGAAATTGAAGCTGTGCTGCTCACCTTTCCCGGCATCAATGGTGCGGCAGTGCTGTTTGATTCTGAGCGGCTGATTGCTTTTTATAAATCCGCGGACACCGCTTCCCTTGCGGCACTCGAGGCTTTTTTGAGCGAACGGCTCCCCTCTTATATGGTGCCTGCGCAATATATCAAAGTGAAAGACTTTCCGCTGAACGCAAACGGCAAGCTCGCACGAAAACAGCTTTTGGAGCTGGCCAAGAACACCCCACTGCCTGACACGGTTCATGAAGCAAGCAAATCCGCAGCGCAGCCCAGCACCGAGCAAGAGCGCCAGATTCTTGCCACTGTGGCAAAACACCTCAAACGTGATGATCTTTCAATTGATGATAACCTGTTACAATCGGGCTTGACCTCTCTGCAAATTATCAGCATTATTGCACAGCTCGCCGCCCTGGGCACCGAACTCAAGGTGAATGATTTTTACACATTGGAGACGGTGCGGGCACTTGCTGACAACAGCGGCATTCGCGAACGCCCTGTTTTGCATGTCTATCATCCAAATGACGGTGATACCGCCTTGCTTTGCATCCCTTATGGCGGCGGCAGCTTTGGCTCGTTTGCCACGCTTGCCGCCAAGCTGAACAAAAAAGCCGGCTTGCCGGTCATTGCGGTGCAAAGTGCCCACGTTTCGCCTGATGATCTCATTGCGAACCTGCAACTGCTCCCATATAAGAAATTCTTTCTGCTGGGCTGCTGTGTCGGCTCGGCGCTAACCATAAAAGCAGCAAAGCAGATCGAAGCACATGATATTTTTGAGCTGTACGGTGTTTATCTGGTTTCATCCATCCCCCCAAAAGGGGTCCGGGTGTACGGCAAATTTTTTAATCCCTGGAAAGTCAGCTCGCAAAGCATGATCAACCGGTATCTGCGCGGCCTGAGTGAAAAGGAATTTCGTCTTGGCAGCCATGAAATTGCGCAGTTTCGTGAGGATGTGGGCTTTTTCCTGCGATATCTTGCGGCAATCCGCAGGGAATCAATCCAAGCACCAGTCAGTTTAATTTATGGCAAACAGGACCCCATGATTAAAACGAGCAAGCCGGGTGCGGTTTGGAGCAAGTTTTTTCAAAAGGATATCCCTGTTATAACGATTGATAATGCAAAACATTATATTATTCACACCCACACAAATGAAATCGTTGAAACGATTCTGTCTAATTTGAAATAACACTGCTGTAATAAATCGACTTATATGATAGTAAGGGTCAGAGATGATGATTCATCTCTGGCCCTTGCTTTTTTAGGGCGTGTTGACACTAACCGGAACATGCAGATTTTGAGCGAATTTTGTGTCAGGCAAGGCAAATTTTTGCAGGAAGGCTGGCGCCTTCCAAAAAATTTAACACAGCATGGCGCAAAAGGCGCCAGAAGATGCGCGTTTTGTGTTAATGTCAACACGCCCTAATACAAAAAAGCCTTTGCCAAAGAGAGAACTCAATGACAAAGGCTTTTCATTGTTAGAAACTAGGAACCGTCAGGCAAACTTATCCGCCGAACAGCCCTGCGAAGAAGTCCATGATTTTCTGGAAGAATTCTGCAATCTTCTGGAAGAAAGCAATAAATCCGTTCGGAGCCATCGGACCTTCGGGTGTTACAATGCCGGGAAGATACTTTTCAAGGAACCTTACCGCATCCTGATAGAATTTCACATTGACTTCGCTGTCTGAGTTCTTCAGCATATTAAATGCCGCCGCCCATGCGCCGTTCACTGTGTCATACAAGGTGCGAAGCTCGCTTGTGCCCATCGAAAGGCCATAAATCATGTAGTAAACAACGCCAAGAACAGAATCCATAGCTCTGGGATTTCTCAAGCTCGAAGCGATAACGTCGATCATTGAAGAAACGTAGCCGTAGCTTGTTTGACTCATGTCAACATTCTCTTTGACCATCGCTTTAATCTTCTCAGCATTGTCTGCATTTGTCAGGAATGTCAAGCCCAGACGCAGAAGGATGGTAATCATATCTGCACGCTCGGGGCCGGCATATTCCATTGTAAAGCGCTTGTAATTATTCATGCTGGAAAGGGAATCCTTTTGAACAACAACGCCAAGAGTCATTTCAGCCGCTGCATCCATCACAATTGGGGTCAGGTTGTAGCCTGTTGACTCATAAACGGCATCAAGGGCAAGCTGCGCAAGTGCTTCAAAATCATACTCTTCAAGATTGAAGCCAAGCAGTTCATACAAATTAACCGTGGCAATCGGATCGATCGCACTCAAAATCATACGAACCGGATGGATCAGGTTTTTGAAGGATGCATCCAAACCTTTGGAGTTAATGAAATAAGTGAGCGCCGGAAGAATGTTCAAAATCTCTTCAAGCGGGTTCGCGAGAATCACATCCAGCTTCGCAAGCAACGGAGTAACGATGTTTGTAATCATGTTATCCGGGTCAGCGTTAAACGCCTCAGGCGTCAGAATGTTTTCACACTCAAGGGTTTCGAGAATCGGGATAATACCGAACTCATAACCCTTCGCGCCGGGCAGCACCACGCTGTCGTTCTGCTCGCTGTCAACAAAGAACGCGAAATCCTGATCACTCAAAAGCCACTGCAGAACAGGATTCAACGGAGCAAGAATCTGATTGAGGGCACTGATGAACGCTTGCTTGTCATTGTCCGCAACGGAGAACGAAGTTTCGTTCATCTCAGTCCACACATTCAGGTCAACGCCGAAGGTCTCTTTCAAAAGAGCCTTGATGTGCGGACCGGCGCTGATCGCATCAACCTCTTCAACCAGTCCCTTGAATATATCAAGAATCGCTACCGCATTATCTTGCGTATAAAGGGAAACACCAAGGAAGGAAGCAATCAGGTCATCAAGATCTTCAACCCTGTGGTTATCAACATTGATGCCGAGCATGTAAATGAAGTTGTCGGCAAGAGTATTGATATTGTCGTTTACATACTGCGCTCTTTCCTTCGTCCAAAGAGTGCCATAACCATAATCAAAGAGTGCCGATGTATTCAATGCGTTCAAGACCTCGCCTGTGCCGGCCTTATCCTGATAGAGCCAGTCGATCGAAACCATATTTATCTCAACTTCGTCAAGACGCAATACGTTTTTGATTGCAGTGAAAACATCTTCACCAAGCATGTCTGAGAGAGCAGCAACGTTATCCTCATCATCCAAAACCTGAATAACCAGAGAGAGCAGAGCGGTAATAACGTCTCCGCCGCTCATCTCAGTAATTCTGTAAGCGGACTTGCCGTTTGCCGATGTGTAAGGCGTTGCATAACCAACCAGGTTCTCTGCGACATTGTTAAGAGGTCCGCCGAAATCAAGACCGACGAGTTCTTCGATCAGATCAATCAAGAAACCAAACGTCAGGTCGCTGACCTTGGTAATGTTCAGCTCAAACGGCAAATCATCACCAAGCATCTCGATAATGTCCGCAACACCAAGGCTGTAGATCGGACGAACGGTGTCAAGAATCACAAACAACGGGTGGAGCAACACATTGAGAGAAGTCGGAAGCCCGTCGCAGGACAGGAAGTACAGAAGGTTGGGAATCATGTCTATAATGGTTGAAACAGGATTCTGAACCAAAGTGTCAACCTTTGCAAAAATCGGATCAAGGATTGCTGACAGGACGACAGTGCTGTCGCCACCGGCAATCGCCGATTGATAGTCAGCCGGGCTCATGATAGCTTCACAGCTCAAAGCCTCAAGCAGCGGAATAATCGCATCGGCATAGCCGTCCGCACCCAGGAAGGTCAAACCGCCACCGAAAGCAACCAGGTCTTTTCCGTTCAACAGGAACTCAAGAACCGGAGCAACCGGATCAAAGATATCATAGATAGCTGCCAGGAAAGCCTCCCTGTCGCCGTCCTCAAAGTTGTAATAATAGAAATCTTCCTGAGGAACGCACGGGCAAGGCAGCGTCTTGTATTTGCTCCAGACGCTGAGGTCCGCGCCGAGAGAAGCAACAAGGTCAAGAATCGTATCATCAAGATCAAGGTCGGCAAGCATATCCGTAATGGATTTAATTGTGTCCTCTGTGAACACATCCGCCAACGCGTCATTGATGACATCCTGAACCGTGCCCTCTTCACCAAGTAACTCTAAAACATCGGCAAGAATGTCATCGATGTTTGCATAGAGATAGTCGGCTGTCGGCGTTGTCCAGTTATTCGAATATGCCAGATAGGGAATCGAAGCCGAGGCATCGGGCTCACGCCACTGAATTTCAGGCTTTTCATATTCAACCGGATTAAACAGTTCGACAAGCGCGGCGATTGTATTACCCTCGTTCTCCTCAGCTGCAATGATTGCAATAATATCAAGCAATGTACTGGAAGAATCGTCACCGTCAGCTTCTGTGCTCAATGTTTCACCAAGTGAATGAAGCAAGAACCTGTTGCCGGTTCCCTGAGCGTTGCCGGCAATACACGGACAATCGTCACCCAACGGGCAGTTGTCACCCCACGGGCAAGTGGGATCACCGGGGTCACCGGGATCGCCGGGATCATCAGGATCATCAGGATCGTCGTCATCGTCCGAGCTAACTAAATCCATAATCGATTGGAGAAGATTCGGGTCATTTCGCAAACCGGCCAGCAGATATTTCAGGATACCATATAGGACATCCGCTTTATCTGCATAAATATAATGCCTTACTCCCGAACAAGCCGGCGGTACCGCAGGGATATCGCCGTCAGCAGGAATCCCCTGACCAGCCGCACGCTTTGTGGGAGTGGTTGGATCCATCCTGCCCAATCGCGCAAGACAGCCCGCATTAATTACGGGTAAAGAAAGAGTGCAGCCTTCATCATCTTCCTCTTCTTCGTCGTCACTGCTCGCGAGACACGATGGCAGCATCTGAATAAAAGAGTTCAAATCGCTTGTGCAGCTTAAATCAATCGGTGAACTCTCCGGGTCGCCAAGAACCAGATCACCAACATTCAAGTCAACCGCACCTGAAAGGTCAACAACATCTATTAAGTTACCGCACGCAACACCAACGAGGCCGCCAAGCTTTCCGTTTGGAGTGTATACCACACCAACAGAGAGCTCATTCAATAACGGCGCAACCTTGTCAAAGGACATCGCATGTGCAATGTTTGGCAACAACTCGATAATCTTTTCAAACGGTTGGGTTTGAAGGTTATTGAGGAAACTGTGAATGGGGTTTGCAATAGCGTCATAAAGCTGAGAGGGGTCTGTATACGCCCTCATTTGCTCAACAGTCGGAATGGCTGAAAGATCGGTGCCATTCAACGCTTCCAAAATCGGGGTTAAGACTTTCGCATAACCATTATTCCCGGTTGCGTTTAGATCCAGCCAGACAGGGTCTGAAGAAACCATGGCGCCGCCAGACATTGAAGCAACCTTGTTTGCATGGCTGTTATATGGCTGACCAAGCAGCAACGCAGCCAAAAGCGGATATATCCCCCGCAAGGCATTTGACATAGCATAACGGAAACGCTCACTTTGTGTCATTGCCTTCATGGCAGGACTTTCTGGGTTGTCGACACCCCAGTCAATCGTCAGTTTTCCGTCTTCATCTTCTATATTGGACCAAACTCCGGTGTTGGGGCTTGTGGGAGTAACAACCCAGTTTACACCCTGCACGGCAGCATTCAGCGATTCTTTTGCCGCATCAAAATCACTTGGCAATTGTCTTGCCAGCAAATCCGGATAAACTGCAAGATTGCTAATTGTGTTGCCGCTGGCTGTGCTCGCCAGAACATCGTGAAGAGGCACAACTGAGATGCTGATGTTGATACCAGAAACAGAGTATGTAGTGGGCAACTCAGACCATGTATCTTCAAGAGCTTCCGCAACTGCGGGATAAATCAGTTGAACAATACAGTTAACCATCTCGTCTGAACACATGCAAGAGGTTAACCCACCAATACAGGAAGACAGTTCCATACCTGTGAGGTTGGAGAAGTCCTCGCTGGTGAGAATTTTGTCAAGGCTTTGAATGACATTCAAAAGATTCTCTTCTGTAACCTCAAAGCCGATGGTTCTCGCAAGGTCTTCAAACATCGCATCTCGGGTAGGATAAGGCTCAAGCTGCAGCTGAACAAAATTCGCATAACCGCCATCTCTAACGAAAGCGTTATATTCATTCAGGACTGCTCCTTTAAGCCAAAGGTAATCATTTTCAACAGCTGTGCTTATAAAAGCTTTGCTTGCAGGATAATCATAAATTTCCGCTTCGATCATGCTGATCATACTTTTAACAAGCGTGAAATTATCCCAAGAAATGGTGCCGACGCTGTAATATGCGTCCTTTGCGGAGTCTATCTGTGCCGCAAAGCGGCCAGCCAGAACAACGTTGTCTAGCCTTTCAATCGCGGCGTTGGCCTGATCCATTGCACCAGAATAAAGATTTGCAAAATCTTCAGGGGTGAGTATGGATTGAGCAAGATCAAGGTCAGCCTGCATCGTCGCAAGTCTAGCTTTCGCTTCTTCGCTTTTTTCAATTAATTTTGTTGCGCTGATTCTTGAAAAATCGTCATTGGCAATTCCGAGATAATACATAATATGGCCATTATTCAAAAGAATAATACCTCTATAATGCATCTCTTCTTCCATACTGGCGATAAAATCAGTGATATAACTTGTGCCCTCTGTAAAAACATCATTAACATAGGCCTGAGGTATCGTATTGATTGCAGCCCAATAAGAAGTCATAGTATTATATAAGTGCTGCATCAAAGCATCATCATAAGGTCTATAATTTCCATCAACTCTATAATACAGAGTATACAGCTCATCTGCCGTAGCCTTCATATTGCGCAGCTGCGCATATTGCAGGTTATACAACAGCGAAACCCTAGCCGCTTCGATTGCCGGCAAGTCAAGACCCATCTTAGCGGCAAGAATTGCTTTCTGTGCACCGCTGAGCGCATTCAGTCTTTCATAGTGGTATGCCTGCGCAGTCCACAACTGATCCATGAATGCAAGATCTTCCACATCATACCCGGCATTGACAATATCAAGAAAGCCGCCGACTTTGTGGAAATACTGCACATCCAGCCCGTAAAGGATAATGACGGCAGCTTCTTCACACAGCGTCACATAATCAGCAATCTGCTGTAATTTCGTCGCACCGAAGAAAACATTCTTTTCGTTGGCCGACAAGCTATTTAATGTTTCCATCACGGCATTGTTGTTCGTAACTTCCTGCTGAATTTTAGAATTGCTGAAAGTCATAACATTTTGAGCCAAGCGGGAAGGAGTAAAATAGTTGTCAATAGCCTTCAGCTTGGTCGAAAGGGCACTTGAGGAAGATTCGTTTATGGTCACGGAAGAGGAAAAATAGTGATTCCTCTGCCCCTCGCTCGTTGAACTAGTGCACTGCCTGCCGCCCTTCGCGCCATAGTCCAAAGCCACGCTAACCCTGGCAGGCATGGATGCGATGTCGCCATAAGCTCTCAATGCCTGTAACTCCGTGCGGATAACATTAACAGTAACATGTGTTCCCCCATCGGGAACGCCGCTGTTTTGCCCGCCGGGATTTCTGTCTCTTGTAAACGGACTCCCCCTGTTCGTGCGGGTGTTGTTGCTGTACAGGTCGCAAAGCGCCCTCAACAACACTTCATGGGATGCACGAATGTCCGCCGGCAAGTTGTTGTAAAGTTTCGTCCACCACGTGACGGCAGTGGCCGTGTTCGTCTGGCCATCGCCAACGGATATTACACTTCTGAAATACGCCGCGAACGCCACCGCCGCAGTATAGATTGTACCGTTGGTGGTATTGTCCGTGATGTTGTGCGTCACATTGCCGCCGGTGCTGTCGCCGTGGGTGGACGTGATCGTAAACGCGGTTCGCTCACTCACGGGAATGGCATTCAACGCAGCACGCAAGTCATCAATCGGCGCAGCCAGCGATGTAATGCTGAACACAACGCTGATGCTTGTCACTATCATTAAAACAGACAGCAACATGCTCAGACTCTTCTTTAGCCGGGTCTTCATAAACACACCTCTTTTCAAAAAGTCAGCGTTCGGGGATTTCTTGAATTATTAATGAATCTTTATTAAAGTTGCAAGAACACCCCTATTAACTTATGTTTATAATAAATGAAAACCAAGTTTTTGTCAATAATCTTTTATTAATTATATAAAACTAAACATCTTAAATAAGATTAGCAGTTGCAAATGCACCATATTGGTGATTAATAGACAAAAAATGTTTCTTATTAGAAAAAACACAACAAATCCATCACTCTGATTTTGACAGGTTTCCCCGTAATATAATACAATTTTTAAAATTATGATTAAATTTTTTTAGCAACATTGTTTTATTGTCCATTGTTAATATATTATTAATAAAATAAGTTTTTGTTGTTATTACAACATTTAAGAACACAAAAAAGCAGCTGTTCGGCTGCTTTTTTAAGGATAATCTAAACAAAATTAATATGTTGCACAGCTACATATCGCACAAGTGTTATCTATTGATACAGAATATAGTATTTAAATATTAAAATATCCTATAGCAGCTTCAAACATCCGCAAGTCATAATTCCCCGGAACATTTTGATAAAGATGCAATCCCACACGCTCTGCATGGCCCATTTTGCCAAAAATTCTGCCATCCGGGGATGTGATACCCTCCACAGCCCAAGCAGAACCGTTGGGATTAAACTGAATATCCATTGTGGGATCGCCTTTTAAATCAACATATTGTGTTGCAATCTGCCCGTTTTGAGCAAGTAACTCAAGAAGCTCAACAGGGCAATAAAAACGCCCTTCTCCGTGAGAAATCGGCACGCTATAAACCTCTCCAAGCTCTGTTTTGCTCAACCAAATCGACTTGTTTGAAGCAATTTTCGTGCGCACAATTTTTGATTGGTGCCTTGCAATCGTATTATAGGTCAAGGTGGGGCTGTTTCTGGCTGTTTCCACGATCTCGCCATAGGGCACAAGCCCCAGCTTAATTAAAGCCTGAAAGCCGTTGCAGATTCCGGCCATTAAACCGTCACGATTTCTGAGCAAGGTGTTTACCTTGTCAGAAATCAGGGGATTGCGGAAAAACGCGGTGATGAATTTGCCTGAGCCGTCCGGCTCGTCACCGCCTGAAAAGCCACCCGGAATAAGGATGATTTGCGACTGGTCAACAAGCTCCGCAAACCGTGACACAGATTGGGCAACGTCACCGGGCGTGAGATTGCAAATCACAATGATCTCAGGCGTTCCACCAGCTTTTTCAATGGCTTTTGCGGTGTCGTATTCGCAGTTTGTGCCCGGAAATACGGGGATCAGAACCCGTGGCTTTTCAACTTTGAACGACACATTGGGATACTTTTCGGTTTTATATGCAACGGCTTTTAAAGGCTCTTTGCTACCAGATTTCAGATTGCAGGCAAACACATCTTCAAGCCTGCGTTCATAAGCGTTCTGCACAGTGTCAAGGTCAACAACTTCACACTTTCTTCTGATTACAAACGCACTTGTTGTCAAACCAAGCGTTTGCCCCACGTCAACATCTTCGGCAAGCTCCAGAATAAACGAACCGTACTGCGCAGAGAACAGCAGTTCATCTGAAACATCATCTGCAAGTTCAATGCCGACCCCATTGCCAAATGCCATTTTCATAAGCGCCTCGGCAACGCCGCCATAGGTGGGCGTGTAGGCCGCCAAAATTTTTCCGTCTGCGGCAAGACTCTGCAACAGAGCAATATTTTCCTGATAGCTTTTCACTTCCGGCAGGCCGTTGTTTAAATATACGGGCTGCAACAGCGCCACTTTCGATGACGGGAGCTTGAATTCGGGGGTCAAAAGCTTGCCGGCATTCGCAACGGTTACGGCAAAAGAAACCAGTGTGGGCGGCACATCTATGTCTTCAAAGCTGCCGCTCATCGAATCCTTTCCGCCGATCGCGGCAAAGCCCAAATCAAGCTGCGCGGCGAGCGCGCCCAACAAGGCCGCGAAGGGCTTGCCCCAGCGGTTGGGGTCTTTTTTAGGCTTTTCGAAATATTCCTGAAAGGTCAAATAACAGTCATTCAACGGCGCACCCGAAGCTACAAGCTTAGAAATAGACTCAATCACCGCTAAATACGCGCCGATATAAACATTTTCTGAGGTGATAAAAGGGTTATACCCCCACGCCATAACAGAACTGGTTGCCGTGTCACCCTCTAAAACAGGGATTTTTGCGGCCATAACCTGCGCAGGCGTCCTTTGATAACGCCCACCAAAGGGCATCATCACGCTGCCCGCTCCAATGGTGGAATCAAACCGCTCCGAAAGCCCTCTTTTTGAACAGACATTCAAATCATTTGACAAGCTTATAAACTTTTCAAACAGACTTCCATGTAAAGCCTTGGAACTTTCCCTTGAAGCATTTACACTGACGGCAGTATGCTTTTCCGCACCGTTAGAATTGAGGAATTCTCTTTTAATGTCAACAATTTTCTGGCCATTCCATACCATTGTCAGGCGAGGCTCGGCGCAGACCTCGGCAACCACAGTGGCCTCAAGATTTTCGGTGCCTGCAAAAGCAATAAAAGCATCCACATCCTCGGGTGAAAGAACAACCGCCATGCGCTCCTGGGATTCGCTGATGGCAAGTTCCGTGCCATCAAGCCCATCATATTTTTTTGGCACGGCATTGAGATCAATGCACAAACCATCGGCCAGCTCGCCAATCGCGACTGAAACACCGCCCGCACCAAAGTCGTTGCAGCGTTTTATGAGCCGTGTCGCCTCGGGGTTGCGAAACAGGCGCTGCAGCTTGCGCTCCTCAGGCGCGTTACCCTTTTGCACCTCGGCGCCGCAGGACTCCAGCGACTCAAGGGTGTGTGATTTTGAGGAACCGGTGGCGCCGCCGCAGCCGTCGCGCCCGGTTCTGCCGCCAAGCAGCACAACCTTGTCACCCGGAGACGGCACCTCACGCCGCACATTTTTCGCGGGCGCGGCGCCCACCACAGCACCGATTTCCATGCGCTTGGCCATATATCCCTCATGATAAATTTCATCCACAAGCCCTGTGGCAAGGCCGATCTGATTGCCATAAGAGCTGTAACCCGCAGCCGCGGTCGTCACAATTTTCCGCTGAGGCAGCTTGCCCTCGATTGTGTCGTTCACATCCGCCAGGGGATTCGCGGCGCCCGTCACACGCATTGCCTGATAGACATAGGCGCGCCCCGAAAGCGGGTCACGGATTGCGCCGCCGATGCAGGTGGCCGCACCGCCGAAGGGCTCAATTTCAGTTGGATGATTGTGTGTTTCGTTTTTAAAGAGCAAGAGCCACTCTTCTGTTCCACCACCCACTTCAACATCAATTTTAACAGTGCAGGCATTGATTTCTTCAGATTCGTCAAGACGAGGCAGTTTGCCTTTCGCTTTTAAATAGCGCGCACCGATGGTTGCTATATCCATTAAATTAATCGGTTTTGTTCTGCCGAGTCCGCCTCGAATTTTTAAATAGCGGTCGTAGGCTTCTTTGACATCAGAATCTTCAATTTCTGCGCTGTCAATGGTGGTTAAAAAGGTGGTGTGGCGGCAATGGTCAGACCAATAAGTGTCAATCATGCGGACTTCCGTCAGTGTCGGGTCGCGGCCCTCTTCTTTAAAATAATCCTGACAAAATTGAATATCATCCGCATCCATTGCGAGCGCATATTCCTCTATAAAACCGGCAAGTCCCGCCGCATCAAGGAAAAGAAACCCTTCCAGAACGGCGACGAACTGCGGAATATCATATTGCATTGCAAGAGTGTCATATTTTGCCAGCGAGGCTTCCCTGCTCTCAACGGGATTGATGACATATTTCTTGATCACGGCAAGCTCTTCTTGCGAGGGAGAACCAAACAAGGCAAAGACCCTGGCTGTTCTCACCGCCGGGCGCTCCTTCTGGGAAACAAGCTGCACACATTGAGCCGCCGAGTCTGCCCGCTGGTCATATTGCCCCGGCAGGTACTCCACAGCAAACACACAAGCGCCTTGCATTTCGGGCAGTGCATCAAAAATATTGTCAAGCTGGGGCTCTGAAAAAATAGTGGTTTTGCAGGATTCATACAGCTCTTTTTCAATATGCTCGACATCATAGCGGTTAAAAAGACGTAGGGAGTGCACTGAGCTGATGCCCAACAATGTGTTGATATCACTCAAAAGCGCCCGGGCTTCATTATCAAGCCCTTCTTTTTTTTCAACAAACAGTCGATATACCATTCGAAACACTCCTTGCAGCAAAAACAATTCAAAATTTTTTATTAAAGCGTACTTATTCTGTAAAGTATTTTACTTTGCACAAGCAAGCGCTTTTTTGCCGATATCCGCCCGGTAAAAAGAGTCCGTAAAGTAAACATTCTTTACGTTATCATATGCCTTTTTTATTGCATTTTCAAGTGTATCCGCCGTTGCCGTAACCCCAAGCACACGCCCGCCCGCATTGACAAGATGCCCATCCACAAGCTTTGTACCGGCGTGGTAAATAACGGCGTCTGAATCTTTATCTGCGTTAAAGTGGATTTCATAGCCGGTTTTATAGCTTTCGGGGTAGCCGCCGGAGGCGATGATCACACAACAGGCAGAGTCGTTGCTGAACTCCACGCGAATTTTGTCCAATGTTTCACTTTCAACCGCAAGCATAATGGTAAGTAAATCCGTTTTTAAAAGGGGCAGCACCACCTGTGTTTCAGGGTCGCCAAAACGGCAGTTGTATTCAATGACCTTGGGGCCGTCTTTTGTAAGAATAAGACCGAAATACAAGCAGCCCTTAAACCGGCGCCCCTCTGCGGCCATGCCGCGGATGGTGGGCAAAAAGATCGTTTCCATGCACTCCTGAGCAATGCTTTGCGTATAAAAAGGGTTCGGGGCAATGGTGCCCATGCCGCCGGTGTTTTTGCCCTCGTCATTGTCATGGGCACGCTTGTGATCCATGGAAGAAATCATCGGAACAAGAGCTTTGCCGTCTGTAAAGCTCAACACCGATACTTCTTCACCAACAAGGAATTCTTCAATCACTATGCGGCTGCCGCTCTCACCAAAAATCTTATCCTCCATAATTGACTGCACTGCAAACTCTGCCTGTGTAAAGGTTTCTGCAATTACGACCCCTTTACCAAGGGCAAGACCGTCCGCCTTGATGACCGTGGGATAAGGGGCTGTTTTCAAATATTCCAAAGCTGCCGCGGCATCCGAAAACACTGCATAAGAAGCGGTGGGAATATTATATTTTTTCATGAAGTCTTTTGCAAAAACCTTGCTGCCCTCAATGGCGGCCGCAGCCTTTTCTGGGCCGAAGCAAGGGATGCCGATCTCATGCAACGCATCAACCGCACCGAGCACCAGAGGGTCGTCCGGCGTGACAACCACAAAATCAATTTCATTTTCTTTTGCGAATTTGACAATGGCAGGGATATCCTTTGCGCCGATATCCACACATTCTGCATCAAAACTGATGCCCCCGTTGCCCGGGAGAGCATAGATTTTTTCTATGGTTTGATTTTCTTTCAGCTTGCGAATAATAGCGTGCTCTCTGCCGCCCGCGCCGACAACCGCGATATTCATGGCCTTCCGCCCTTTCATTTTAATGATGGAACAACCGAGTGCCAAGGAACGACATTGCGATATCATATTGATTACAGGTTGCAATCACATGGTCGTCACGAATTGAGCCGCCCGGCACGGCAATATAGCTCACGCCGCTTCTTTTTGCGCGCTCAATGTTATCACCAAAGGGAAAAAATGCGTCGCTGCTCAGAGAAATACCGCTGAATGATTGAATAAACTCCGCTTTTTCTTCTGCCGTCAGCGGCTCGGGGCGCACAGTGAAAAACTGCCGCCAAACCTGATCACCCAGTACGGCTTCAAATTCGTCTGAAATATAGGTGTCTATTGTGTTGTCACGCACCGGGCGCGCCATGCCGGGCGTGAATTGCAACGCCAAAACCTTCGGGTGCTGGCGCAGCATCCAGATGTCGGCCTTGCTGCCCGCAAGGCGTGTGCAAAGAATTCTTGCCTGCTGCCCAGCGCCCACGCCGATGGTCTGGCCGTCATAGGCATAGCAAACGGAATTCGACTGCGTGTATTTCAAAGAGATCAACGCAATAAGCAAATCACGCTTTGCGTTCTCGGGAATGTCTTTGTTTTTGGTCACGATATTTTCAAGGATGTCCCTGTTGATTTTCAACTCGTTCCTGCCCTGCTCAAACGTCACGCCGAACACCTGCTTGCACTCGACCGGGGCTGGAGTATAGGACAGGTCGATTTTCACAATATTATAAGAGCCTTTACGCTTGGTTTTTAAAATGGCCAGCGCCTCGTCAGAATAACCGGGGGCAATCACGCCGTCTGACACTTCGCGCTGCAACAGCGTCGCTGTTATCACGTCGCACTCGTCGCTCAGCGCAACCCAGTCGCCATAAGACGAAACGCGGTCGGTTCCTCGCGCGCGGGCATAAGCGCAGGCAAGAGGCGAGGAATCCAGGCCTTCAATATCATCCACAAAATAAATTTTCTTTAAAATATCAGAAAGCGGCTCGCCGATGGCGGCGCCCGCGGGGCTGACGTGCTTGAAGGACGCGGCGGCGGGCTTGCCAAGCGCCTCTTTCAGATCACGCACAAGCTGCCAGCTGTTGAGCGCGTCCAAAAAATTGATGTAGCCCGGATTGCCGTTCAAAACCTCGATCGGCAAATTCCCGCCCTCCATATAAATGCGCGCAGGCTTTTGATTTGGGTTCATGCCGTATTTCAGCGCAAGCTCCTGCATTTTTACATCCCCTTTATCCCAATTTATTCAGAATTCTATAAGTCCTCTCGCCTGTCGCGAGCGAGAGATAGCTCACATAAAGCGAAACCTTGTTAGCATCGTTCAGACTTTTCCATAAAAGATCTGCAAATGCGTCAATGCCGTTCGGAATGGCAACTCTCCGCGGCTCACCTTCAAAACTCGGGATGGGGCTGCCGTCGTGCTCATAGGTGTGGATGAAGTGGCCGATGCCCGCAAGAGGTTGATACTGATAAAAATAGCGGCTGCAAACGCTCCCCCCGGCGTCGCCCGCCTTGAGGATGCTCAGCTTGTATGAAAAATCAAGCGCTTCGTTCGCCGTTTGTTCTTTTGTGATGATGCCGCTGATGCGGGGGGTGAAGTTCGGCGCGTCCGGCTCAAAGCAGCGGGTCAGGAGCGCGTCTTCAAAGGTCTTGTTTTCTTTTATAAAATCATGGATTGTATCTGTTTGGTCGCCGTTTGTGACAATGATATGCTGACCGACGGTGCGCACCGGATGATAAATAATCAGAGAAGGATCCGCCACCTTTGAGAGATCAAACGGCTCAATCGTGATGCCGTCGTCTGTGGCCAAAAAAACGCGGTTGCGGCTGTTTTCGCTGCGCCCCATGGTGAAATAGGCAATCACGGCGCTTTGCGCGTCCGCGCTCTTTCCGATGATGATGCCCCGGCCGCAATAACTGTTGCTTTGCAAAATATTTTCAATTGCAGATGTTTCCATTTCTATGACCGTCCTCTCTCTGCAAGGCAGAAGTTCTGTGCGGTATTACGCAGTAATATTTCTGCCGACCCTTATGCAGAAAAGCACACAACCTCCCGTTTGAAAAATTTATTTTTCAAACGTATTCTTCCGCTATATTCATGCGCCGTTTTTTTGTGCATAAGCCGCGCAGACCTCTTCAAGCGCCTCTGGCAAAATCACCCACTCGACCTCTTCCATCACACGTTTTTGCAGTGTTTCAGGCGTGTCGCCGGGCAAAACCGCAACAGCCTTTTGTTTGATGATTTTGCCGCCGTCTGTGACTTCATTGACAAAATGCACCGTAGCGCCCGTGAGCTTCACGCCGTATTCCAGCGCCGCCTGATGCACCCGCAGGCCATAAAAGCCCTCGCCGCAAAACGAGGGGATGAGCGAAGGGTGCACGTTAATCATCCGATCAGGGTAGCGCCTGACAAAATCTGCGCTGAGAATATACATAAACCCGGCAAACACGATGATATCAATTTCATATTGCGCCAGCGCTTTTAATATTTCATGCTCAAACGCCGCGTTGCTCACGGCAGTCTTCTTATTCGCGACAACACAAGGGATTTTGTTTTCTTGCGCACGGCGAAGCGCATAGGCGTCCGGCTTGCTCGAAATAACAAGGCAAAGCTCGCCGCTTTTAAGTGTGCCGCTGTTTTGCGCGTCAATCAGCGCCTGCAAATTCGTGCCCCCGCCGGAAACAAGCACGGCAATTCTTTGCTTTAACAAATTATCACACCGCCGTCCCCCTCGACGACCTCGCCGAACACATAGGCTTCTTCGCCCTGCGCGCGCAAAACGGCAAGGGCGTTATCAGCATCCTCTTTCGACACGACAACACTCATGCCGACACCCATGTTATAGGTGTTAAACATGTCGCGCTCGGGTACATTGCCCACACGCATGATCAAATCAAAAATCGCAGGCGTTTTGAGCGCCGATTTTTCAACCTTCACACCAAAGCCCTCAGGCAGGCTGCGGGGGATGTTTTCATAAAAACCGCCGCCCGTGATGTGCGAAACAGCCTTTACGAGAACCTCTTCAAACAAAGCGAGCATAGGCTTCACATATATCTTTGTGGGAGCAAGCAGCACCTCGCCGAGGGGCTTGCCAAGGTCTTGCGCATAGGCACTTAAATCGGTATGCTCCAAATCAAACACCTTTCGCACCAGCGAAAAACCGTTGGAATGCACGCCGCTGGAGGGCAGGGCGATCAACACATCCCCGGCCTTCACGGTCTTGTTATCAAGAATCCTGTCACGGTCAACCACACCGACAGAAAAACCGGCGAGGTCATATTCATCCTCAGGATAAAACCCGGGCATTTCAGCCGTTTCGCCGCCCACAAGCGCGCAGCCGGACTGCACACACCCCTCGGCAATGCCCGAAACAATATCAGCAATACGTTCCGGAATGTTTTTGCCGCAGGCGATATAATCAAGAAAAAAGAGCGGCTTCGCGCCGCAGCAGATGATGTCGTTGACACACATGGCAACGCAGTCAATGCCCACGGTATCGTGCTTGTCCATCAAAAAAGCGAGCTTGAGCTTCGTGCCCACGCCGTCTGTGCCGCTCACCAGCACGGGCTTTTGCATCCCGGTCAAATCCAGGGCAAACAGGCCGCCGAAGCCGCCGATACCCGAAAGCACGCCGTCCGTCACCGTTCTTGCAATGTGCTTTTTCATCAGCTCCACCGCGGCATAGCCGGCGGTAATATCCACCCCGGCGTTTTTATAACTCTCGCTGAAACTGTTCACAACAAAAAACCTCCATCACGCAGGCTTACCGCCGCGCTCATAATAGAACGATTGCAACTGTTCGGAATTAAGGCATATTAAAGAGTGTCTAGTTTTTCTTGTAGGGCATTGTCTCTCGCGACGACATCCGCTTGCATGGCTTTGCGCTTTTCCGCAAGCTTTTCGGCAAGGGAAGCATCCCCCACAGAAAGAATCTGCACCGCCAAAATCGCCGCGTTGGCCGCGCCGTCAATGGCCACGGTGGCAACGGGCAGGCCGGAGGGCATCTGCACTGTGGAAAGCAATGCGTCCAGCCCGTCGAGCGTTGAGGACTTCACGGGAATGCCGATGACAGGCAGGGTTGTGTTTGCCGCCATCGCGCCCGCAAGGTGCGCCGCCTTGCCCGCCGCGGCGATGACCGCGCCAAAGCCGTTTTCTCTTGCACCCTTTGCAAAGGCCGTAGCGGCCTCGGGCGTCCTGTGGGCGCTCATCACGCGGATCTCAAACGGCACGCCATATTCCTTCAGCACGCCGACAGCGCCCTTCACAACGGGCAAATCGCTGTCGCTTCCCATAATAATCGCAACTTTTTTCATCACAAATCCAACCTTTCCGTTTTTGTGCAGGGCCGCCGGAGCAAAATACGACTGTTCTTTCGAGCATTAAAAAAGCACCCCCGGGTCTTCAGGCTCAAGCCCGAACACACCCCAACGATGCGCCAACCGGAACAAAGAAAGTAACAAAAAAAGCCGAAACAACGCCGGCTCCCTCGGTGAGGGTTGAAAGAACGGGCAGCTTGCAGCACACACGCAAAAAACGCCCTGATTTTTTGCTTTCGCGTTTCACCGCCGACACCCTCCTTCAAAAAACTTGCAAAAAGAAAAAAGACCATATATCCGGCTCAATTAACGCAGATTCATACGGAATTTTGCAATTTTATTGTCTTTATTTTAACACAACCGTCAGAACATATCAAGAGCCATGAAACAGGTTCTAATGATTGATGCAAAATCTGTATGCCCTGATAAAATTATCTGTAAAAACACACAAAATCTTGTAAAATCTGACTTTTGGAATCATATATATATTGATTTTTCGATATAAATGTGCTATGATGTAAATAAAGAAAAACGGCAGAGAGGCCTTTGGCAAATCCTCTTGCCGTAAAGCAAGGAGTGGTTGCATGCCTTATTTTTCGCTTGTGTTCTGGGTCGTTTTGATCATCGTCTTCATCGTGGCCGAGGCGCTGACCGTGCAGCTGACGGCCATCTGGTTTGCCGCCGGGGCGCTTGCGGCGTTTGTTGTGGCGCTGATTAATCCGGACGCCTATTTGATTCAAATTCTGGTTTTCGTTGCGGTGTCTGCCATAACGCTGGCAATTACCCGGCCGCTTGCAAAAAAACTGACAAGCAAAACCATTCAGCCCACTAATGCCGACCGTTATATCGGCAAAGAGGTTCTCGTCACTGAAGAAATCAACAACCGCCGCAGCACCGGGGCTGTGCAGGCAAGCGGCGTTATTTGGACGGCGCGCTCCATAGACGACATAATCATTCCGCCGGAAGCTGTTGTGGTGGTTGAACGGATTGATGGCGTGAAGCTTATGGTGCGAACGAAATAGAAGGAGGCATTTCAATGACAATTCTTTCACTGGTGAAACCCTTTCTTCCCCTTTTGGCGATGCAGGGAGGCACGTTTGGGCTGATTCTTTTCTTCCTGCTGATCATCATTGTTCTTCTGGTTTTGATTTCAAACGTGAAAATCGTTCCGCAGGCAAGGGCTTATGTGCTGGAGCGCCTGGGCACCTACCACATGACGTGGGACACCGGCTTTCACATCAAAATTCCCTTTGTGGAGCGCATTGCAAAAATCGTTTCACTCAAGGAGCAGGTGTCAGACTTCGCACCCCAGCCCGTTATCACAAAGGATAACGTCACCATTCAAATCGACACCGTAGTCTTTTATCAAATTACAGACCCGAAACTATATACCTATGGCGTGGAGCACCCGATTGCCGCGCTTGAAAACCTCTCGGCAACCACGCTGCGCAACATCATCGGCGACATGGAGCTTGACACAACGCTGACCTCGCGCGACACGATCAACGCAAAAATTCGCGGCATCCTTGACGAAGCGACCGACCCGTGGGGCATTAAGGTCACCCGTGTGGAGCTGAAAAATATTCTTCCCCCGCGTGAAATTCAGGACGCAATGGAAAAACAGATGAAGGCGGAGCGTCAGCGCCGCGAATCCATTCTGCGCGCAGAGGGCGACAAGGCCAGCAAAATCCTCGTTGCCGAAGGGCAGAAGGAATCCCAGATTCTTTCCGCAGAGGGTGAAAAACAGTCTGCCATTTTGCGCGCCGAGGCGGTTAAAGAAGCGAAAATCCGTGAGGCGGAGGGTGAGGCGCAAGCCATCATCAGCATTCAAAACGCCGTGGCGGAGGGCATTCGGATTGTGAACGAATCCAACCCGTCGCAGGCTGTTCTCACAATCAAAAGCCTTGAGGCTTTTGCAAAAGCGGCCGACGGCAACGCGACAAAAATCATCATTCCTTCAGACATCCAGGGCATTGCCGGCCTTGCGACATCCCTGAAAGAAATCGTGAAAGAATAACCAAAAAGACGCTCTCTAATGACGGCGGCCTTCTTGCGTGAGGGCTGCCGTTTTTTATTAAGAATTGCCACAAAATCTTTCATTTTTGCGCACTGCAGGCCTTTTTGCGGCAAAACGCAGGGGCAACGCACACTTGCAGTTGAATTTTTCTGATAAATTTAGATTTTTTTTGGAATACCTGTCGACTTTTCAAAAATATTATGATATTCTATGCACATAAAGCAACACGGCTTCGGGCGTTGAGCAAATAGTTTCGGAGGGATCTCGCATGGACTTAATCGATTATAAAATTCTCACCTGCTTAAAGGCAAACGCAAGGCAAAAAGCGTCGGCCATCAGCGAACAAATCAATCTTTCTGTTTCTTCCGTGATCGAGCGCATCAAAAAAATGGAAGCAAACGGCATTATTGAAGATTACACCGTAATATTAAACAACAAAGCGCTGGGCAACGATGTCACGGCACTCATGGAAGTGAGCCTTGAGCACCCGAAATATTTTGAGGCCTTCACGCAAATGGTGCAAAACGAGGCCTCCATTATCTCCTGCTATTATCTCACGGGCGAATTTGATTTTGTTTTAAAAATTATCACAGACTCTTCTGACAACCTTGAGCTGATTCACCGCCGCATCAAAAGCATGGAGGGTGTTTCGGCCACAAAAACCCACTTTGTGCTGAAAAACATCAAGAATGACTACAGTTCCATTTCCTTGCCGGAAGGCAACAAAATCCTCAAAAAATAGCCTCCGTAATATTTTCTTAAATTTCAAGTAACA
The DNA here is from genome assembly GCA_031270605.1 of Oscillospiraceae bacterium. Lineage (GTDB taxonomy): Bacteria > Bacillota > Clostridia > Oscillospirales > Acutalibacteraceae > JAISXG01. Next base: position 43,655 of record JAISXG010000027.1, read on the forward strand.
GCTTAAAAAATCCTGAACGAGTTGCATCTTTCAGGATTTTTTTGCATATTTTCGTAATATGTTTACTTTTTCTTTGAAATCAGATAAAATACCAATAAATCGAAGTTTTTCAACTCGGCTTGCTTGGAAACAATGGTGTTACCGTTCATCCAAGGCAGTCGTTTTGTCATTTTTTGGAGGAGTAGTCCATGCAAAATCTGGGATATTACAACGGCAAATTCGGCCTCATTGAAGAAATGATGGTTCCCATGGCAGACAGGGCCTGCTATTTCGGCGACGGGGTATATGACGCGACCTACAGCCGCAACCACATCATCTACACCCTCGACGAGCATATTGACCGCTTTTATAACAGCGCCCGCCTGATGGAAATTGTGCTGCCGCACACCAAAGAAGAGATGAAGGCAATTTTATGTGACATGGTCAAAAAGGTTGACAGCGGCGACCAGTTCGTCTATTGGCAGGCCACGCGCGGCACCGGCATCCGCAACCACCTTTACCCCACAGACGGCTCAAAGGCAAACATCTGGATCATGCTCAAGCCCGCCGCGATTCAGGATACATATAAAAAACTCAGGCTCATCACACTGGAGGATACGCGTTTTCTGCACTGCAACGTGAAAACCCTCAACCTGTTGCCCAGCGTTGTGGCGGCACAGCGCGCGGCGGAGGCGCATTGCGACGAAACGGTGTTCCACCGAGGCGAGCGCGTGACCGAATGCGCACACAGCAATTGCCACATCATTAAAGACGGCGTGTTCATAACCGCCCCCACAGACAATTTGATTTTGCCCGGCATTGCCCGCGCAAACCTCATCAAATTCTGCGGCAGGCTTGGCATTCCCGTGAAAGAACAAGCGTTCATACTGCAGGACCTGCGCGAAGCGGATGAGATCATTGTTTCTTCCGCAGGCTCTTTTTGCCTTGCGGCGGAAGAGCTTGACGGCAAACCGGTCGGCGGCAGGGCACCCGAGCTGCTCAAAAAACTGCAGGACGCACTGATGGAAGACTTTATCACCGCCACCACACCCAAAGAATAACCGCACAATCTGCTCACCCCACCGCCTCTTCGGGCGGCAGAAAGGAACCTGTGTTTATGAATAAGCTTGCGCTTCAAAGCCTGAATATCGGGCAAAACCTTGACGATTTAATGAACCTTGACCCCCGCGGTTACGGCGTTTGTAGGATCCTCTACCCTGCCGCAAGGGCATATACCGGCAAGCCGCTCTCGCTTAACGCTGCCGAGCAGCTTGTGCAGACTGTGAAAAAGAACGATGTTGTTTATATTTTAACCGGCTTTATCCTGCTTCCGCACAAGCATGCCGAAATGGACGGTATCGTCAGCTCCGTGTTGCTCTGCCGCGCACTGGTGAAAGCGTTTGAGGCGAAACCTGTCATCATTTGCCCGGAGGATTGCATTGAGGCTGTGAAAAAGCTGAGCCTTGTCGCCGGGCTGCACCTGTATGATTCTGTTGCGGAGCTGCAAGAATACCCGCAGGCACTGGCGGCGATCCCCTTCACAAAAAAAGCGGACGAAGCCGAAGCCTGCGCAAACAGCATTCTGAGCGCCGGCCTGCCGAGGGCGGTTGTCAGCATTGAGTGCCCCGGCGCGAACAAACAGGGCGTGTATCATAACGCCACGGGGCTAGACATGAGCGCGCTTGAGGCGAAAACAGACATGCTCTTTCAAAAGCTTGCGGACGCGGGCGTGATGAACATCGCCGTCGGCGACCTCGGCAACGAAACCGGCATGGGCACAATTGCAGAACACCTGAAAGAATTTGTGCCGTATATGGCCGAGAGCGAGGGCAGCACCTGCCGCTGCGGCTGCGCGGGCGGCATTTTAGCGGCAACGAAAGCCCAAAACATCATCACAGCGACCGTGTCTGACTGGGGCTGCTATGCATTGATCGCGGCGCTTGCCTTCTTGTGTGAGAATATGGACATTCTGCACACCCCCGAAACAGAAAAACGCGCGCTCTATGTCGCGTCTGAAGCGGGCATGGTGGATATGGACGGCTGGCTTCTGCCGCAAATCGACGGCATGAGCTGCGACATCAACATGACAATCGTCAATTTGATGTATCTCACCGTCAAAAACGCCCTTGACAAACGGGACAATTTTGACACATGGTATGAAAAGGTTTTGGAATTGAATTTTTTTAAATAAACCGATTGAATCGTGAGTAAAAGGAGGGGTTTGCGTGTCTTTGGTCCACATTCTGCCCGCGGGAGACTGCGCACTGGTGGTCGAGTTTGAAAATAAAATCGCTCCCGAGGTCAACGCACGCGTCATGCAGCTTTGCGCCGCAATCAAAGGCAGCGCCATCAAGGGTGTTGTGGATTTCATCCCCACCTTTCGCTCTGTGCTCGTGAGCTATGACCCGCTTGTTATTTCTTATAACAAGCTGCAAAAAAGGCTGCAAAAGCTCTCTGAAATCAAGTCCGACGCGGCGAATAACACAGCGCGTATCTTTCACATCCCTGTGTGCTACGGCGGTGAATTCGGCGAAGACATCGGTGATGTCGCGGCGCACACCGGCCTTTCGGTTGACGAGGTCGTTGCCATGCACAGCGAAAAGCCCTATCTGATTTATATGCTGGGCTTTCTGCCCGGCTTTCCCTATTTGGGCGGCCTGAATGAAAAGCTGTTCACCCCGCGCCTGCCCTCCCCCCGCACAAGCATTCCCGCGGGGTCTGTGGGCATCGGCGGCGAACAAACAGGCATCTATCCCCTCGCGTCACCCGGCGGCTGGCGCTTGATCGGCAGAACGCCCCTCAAACCCTATGATGCAAAGCGCGAGGAGCCGATTCTTTATGCCGCGGGCGACTATATTAAATTTGACCCGGTGAGCGAAACAGAGTATAATAAAATTGAAAAAGCAGTGCAGGAAAACACCTATACCTATACCATCGAGAAGAGGGGAACTTGATATGTTGAGCATTATGGTTCCGGGCCCCCTTGCCATGCTGCAGGACATGGGTGTGGTCGGCTATCAGTCCGCCGGCTTTCCCCAAACCGGCGCGGCAGACAAAGACGCGCTTCGTAAAGCGAACTTACTTGTCGGAAACGCGCAAAACGAGGCCTGCATTGAAATGGTTCTGATGGGCATAACCACCTATTTCACAAAAGCCGCGGTCATAGCCATAACCGGCGCGGACATTGCGCCCCAGCTCAATTGGGAGCCGATTCCCATGAACCGGGCCATTGCCGTGAAAAAGGGGGATACCTTTACATCCTCTTATGCAAAAAGCGGCTGCCGGGCCTATTTTGCCATTGCGGGCGGCTTTGACGTGCCGCGGGTGATGGGAAGTAAATCCACGAACCTAAAATTAAAAACAGGCGGCTTTGAGGGCAGAAAGCTGCGCACGGGTGACCTGCTGCCTTATCAGGAAATCAGCCTTCCTCCCGAAACACTTGCAAAAAGAAGCATTGCCGCAGCCCCTTATGACAAACAGGTGACTCTTCGCGTGGTGCTGGGGCCGCAAGAGAATGCCTTTACAGAAAACGGGATGAATATCTTTTTGTCAAGCGAATACCTTGTCGACCCGAATTCGGATAGAATGGGCATTCGCCTGAAAGGTGAAGCGGTGGAATCCCAAAACGGCACCGACATTATTTCAGATGGCATTGCCTATGGCAGCGTACAAATCCCCGCAAACGGCCAGCCCATCATCTTGGGGGCGGACCGTCAAACGACGGGCGGCTATGTCAAAATCGCCACGGTCATCACCCGTGATATGCCTAAAACCGCTCAGCTCAAGCCGGGTGACGCAGTGCGTTTCGCGGCTATAAGCGTCAAAGAGGCACAAAAGCTTTACAAGGCATATGAAAAAGAAATGCGCGCTTTGGCAAAGCGTTTTCAATAATCTGAACCCCTTCAAAACGGAAGGAATGAAAAAGATGAACTATGAACACACAAGCCCCCGAGAGGTGCGTGAATTAATTCGCACAGGCAAAATTAATTATCAGACTTCCGGCATGTGCGCGGGCTATGCGCAGGCAAATCTTGTGATCTTGCCGAAAGAATATGCCTATGATTTTTTGCTGTTCGCGCAGCGAAACCCCCGCTCCTGCCCCCTGCTTGAGGTGCTGGACGAAGGCGCGAAAGGCTTTCACTACATGGCCGACAAGAACGCAAACGTGGCTATGGACATCCCGAAATACCGCGTTTATCGCAACGGTGTTCTGACCGAAGAATGTGAAAATGTGCTGCATTTATGGCAAAAGAATTTCGTGAGCTTTTTAATCGGGTGCAGCTTTTCGTTTGAAAGCGAGTTGCTCGCGGCGGACGTGCCCGTGCGCCACATTGAAGAAAACCGCAACGTGCCCATGTATAACACGAACATCCCGGACGAGCCGGCCGGCATCTTTTGCGGCAACATGGTGGTGAGCATGCGCCCGATCCCGCACCGTCAGGTGGTCACGGCCGTGAATGTGACAGCGGCAATGCCCAAGGTGCACGGCGCGCCGATTCATATCGGAGACCCTGCGAAAATCGGCATTGCAGACCTCGGCCGCCCCGACTATGGCGACAGCGTCACGATCAACGAGGATGAGGTGCCCGTGTTCTGGCCCTGCGGCGTCACTCCCCAGGCGGCGGTCATGGCGGCAAAGCCCTCGCTCGCCATCACCCACTCCCCCGGGCATATGTTCATTACAGATGTGAAAAACATATCCTTAAAATATTAAGAAGGTGACTGATATGATAAAGGTGGACCTCAACGCCGACCTCGGCGAGAGCTTCGGCGCATATAAAATCGGGAATGACGACAACATCCTCCCCCTGATCACCTCCACCAATATTGCCTGTGGCTATCACGCGGGCGACCCGCTTGTAATGACAAAAACTGTGAAAATCGCAGCCGAAAACGGCGTTTCGATCGGCGCCCACCCGGGCTTTCCCGATTTGATGGGTTTCGGCCGCCGCAATATGGACTGTTCACCCGCGGAGGCGAAGGCCTATGTGCTTTATCAGCTGGGCGCACTCGACGCGTTCTGCAAAACCAACGGCGCACGCCTCAACCATGTGAAGCCGCACGGCGCGCTTTATAACATGGCGGCGAAAGATAAGGCTCTTGCGGCGGCCATTTGTGAAGCGGTTGCAGCGTTTGACAGCTCGCTCTTTTTTCTCGGCCTTTCGGGCAGCGAAATGATCACCGCCGCAAAAGAGCTTGGCTTGCGTACGGTGAGCGAGGTGTTCGCCGACCGCGCCTATGAAGAAAACGGCACCTTGGTCGCCCGCACCAAGCCCGGCGCCATGATCACAGACGAAGCAGAGGCGATTGCCCGCGTGGTGCGCATGGTCACACAGGGCACCGTCACCGCCGTCACCGGTAAAGACATCCCGATTGCCGCCGACTCCATCTGCGTGCATGGCGACGGCGAAAAAGCCCTGCTGTTTGTGCAAAAGATCAAAGCCGCACTTACAGAAAAAGGTGTTGCGCTCGCCCCCATCGGGGTGTAAAATGATACAAAAGGCTGAAAGCAAAGCTTCAACCGCGTGAAAGGATCATCAGAAATCATGGGCTATTTGCGGACATGGGCTGAAATCGACTTAGACAACATTCTTTATAATTTTTTAAACATCAAAAAGCGCGCCGGTGAAGGCGTGAAGGTGGCGGCAGTCATTAAGGCCGACGGCTACGGCCACGGCGCTGTACCCATTGCCCGCACACTCAAGGACCATGCCGATTATTTTTCTGTCGCCATGGTGGAAGAGGCTGTGGCGCTGCGCCGTTCGGGCATCACAAACCCCATCCTTGTTTTGGGCTACACCTCGCCCGCTTTGTTTTCTGCAGTGACCGCTCATGACATCACGGTGACGATCTATTCCCTCGCCCACGCGCAGGACCTTTCACACCACGCGGCAGAAGAACAGAAAACCGTTTCGGTATTCCTCGCGGTTGACACGGGCATGTCGCGCATCGGCTTTGCAGACACGGCCGAAAGTGTTGCGGAAATCAGGCAAATCGCCGCCTTGAAAAACATCACAATCGCGGGCATTTTCAGCCACTTCGCCAAGGCGGATGAAACCGACAAAACCTCCGCATTGTGGCAAGAGAACCGTTTTTCGGCTTTTATTGACAAAATTGAGGCATCCGGCGTGAGCCTGCCGTTCAAATCCCTTTATAACAGCGCGGGTATCATGGAGTTTGCCCCAAAATTCAACCTTGTGCGGGCGGGCATTGTGCTTTACGGCCTTTATCCGTCAGACGAGGTTGACCGAGACAAACTTGACATTCGCCCCGTTATGGCACTCAAAACCCACGTGGTGCACCTGCACACAGTTGAAAAAGGCGTGGGCGTGAGCTACGGGCATGAATACAAAGCGCCCGGCACACGGCTGATCGCCACCCTTTCGGCCGGCTATGCGGACGGCGTGCACCGCCTGCTTTCAAACTGCGGCGGCGTGCTGATTCGCGGCAAATACGCCCCCATCACCGGCCGCGTGTGCATGGATCTGTTTATGGTGGACGTCACCGACATCCCCGGCGTGCAGCTTGAGGATGTCGCGGTGCTCATCGGCTCAGACGGCGGCGAGACCATCCTCGCCGAAGATGTCGCAAGGCACGCCCAAACCATCAACTATGAAATCACCTGCTCGGTGTCGAAGCGTGTGCCCCGCGTTTTTATCAAAGACGGCAAAGAGATTGCGATAACAAGCAATCTGGGAACAAACGAGATAGGGTAATCAATGAAATAATAAAAAGGCAGGCTTTTTATGGCCTGCCTTTTTTGTTATTATGAATAATTATTTACTGTTGGCATATCTTGTCACACACAAGAAATCCCTCGCATAGAGCCGGTCAAAGCTCTCAAAGCCAAGCTGGATCACATTCGACTTCTGCAAACCAAGAATCACATCATGCGCCGAAACAATTTCTGTCGCCTTCATGCCCGGCCAATAGTCCGGCGGATAATTCTCAGACTTCCAGCCCTCCATCAGCCGCTCAAACATCGCCGGGGGGTATGCATAGGCATGCGCGACCCATTCGCTGTTGTCAAGCACCACATAATTGCCGATGTCTATGCGGCAGAATGAGTCGGGCAGCAGCTCCACCTGGCGGATCATGCCCGCCATGCATGCATAAAGCTGCATTTTGCCCGCGTCGGGGTTCACAAAGCTTTCAAGAATCCCCACATAGTGCTGGCTGCGGATCTGCTCAAGCAGCAGCTGTGAAAGCCCAAGGGTCTCATCGCCGCCCTCGCGCACAAGGCGGTCAAAAATCGCGTCGTTAATGCGCTGCGGCATTTCGGTGTATGTCACCTTTGCGACAAAATTGCGCACAAGCGGGCGCAGGCGCTCAAGCTCCGCCGACTCCACCAGCGAGGCGATCACCTGCTCGTGCGCGAGCAGCACCTCCTTGTCACAGCCGCACAGATACAGCAGCTGCAAACGGTCATAAAACGGGGTGTACAAATCCACGCCGTATTTACGGCAAAAATCCTCCATTGAAAGTGATTCGGCTTGCATGAGCTCTGTGGCCTTTTGATAAATGTCAACCCACGACTCCCCGGCAAGGGCAATCAGGGTTTTTTCATAAAACACGGGCTTGTTGAGCTTTATCCACTCGCACGCAAGCAAAAACAGCGAAATGACCAATTGGTTCTCGGGGTGCTGCTGGCAATAGATCCAGCCGATTTCAAACAGCATCTGCGTCATGCGGCCCCGAAACGCGTTTTTCAACGACGCATATTCGCGCATATTGCACAGCTCCGCCATTTGATAGGCATAGTTCAGCTCGGTGACCGAAAGCTCCAGAAACGTGGTATTCTCACGGCGCACACGCTCCAAAATCCCGTTTGCGATCTCTTTGTCTGCCAAGGCGAACTCACGGGGCAGCGGAAAGCGCGATTGGAGTTCTTCTTTCTTTTTTTCAATAAAGCTTGAAAAATCATTCATAGCTTCCACAGCCTCCGTTGCATAATATCAAAACAAAAACAATCATTCGGACGTTTTCTCGGTGTTAGCGTCACGAATGGAGCACACCGCGCGCGGCAAAGCGTCGGCAGCCTCGCCGATGCTCGCCGCAACAGCGACCAGCCTCCCCACGATTTCGGCAAGCGAGCTGTCCATTTCTTTGAGGGCGGACGAAACCAGCTGCTCAATGCCGGTTTCAAAGCGGTGGGTGGATGCGTCCGCATCGTTTTTGAAGGAATCCACCGTGTTGCTCAGCTGATGGGTGATGGTGTGCAAGTTCGCGAGGTGGCTTTCAAGCGCTTCGCCCAAAGAGGAAATATCGCGTGAAAAGCCTGTCGCATAGGTTTCGGCGCTGTTGAGCAGTTTTTGGTATTCCTGCTCCGCGGACTCTGAAAAAGCGGTTGAAAGCTGCGCGACCTTTGTGTCGACCGCCATATTAAACTGGTTATATGCCTCAGAAACGCCCGCCGCAAACCGGTCTGCGGTGTTTTCCATGCCGCCCATGACCTCACGCAGGGCAGCAACGGTTTCGCCCAAAGCGCCGTTGTTGGCCAAAAGCGCGCCGCTGAACTCGTTGAGCACGGTTGCCGCCGCCTCCTCGGTGTTTTTGTGCATGCTTTCCGTCGCGTCGCGCAAGGCGGTGATGGTGTCCGCCAACGCGCGGTTGTTCGCCGAAAGCGCGGCGCCGAATTCGCTCAGAACGGCCTTTGCGGAATCCTCTGTATTCTGGCGCATGGTGGCGATCGCGTCACTCAACAACTCGGCTGTCGTCTCCTGCTGCGCCGCGACAGAGCCGACCGCCTTTGTCGTGATTTGCTGCATCTGCTCGACTGTCTGCGTGATGCTTTTCACGACCGCGCCGCTTTCAAGAATGCAGCTTTGCATGCTCTGTGCAAAGCCCGCGTTTTTCTCAAGCGTATTTTCAAGGCCGGCGAGGTGTGCGCCAAGGCCCGAAACGGCGGAGGACAGGGTTTCGGATATCGTGTTCGCCTTTTGATAAACCTCGCCGTACTGCGCCGAAAGCTGCATCGCGGTTTCATTGATTTCGGCAAGCTGCCCTGCAAACTGCCCTGCAGCCCCGTTCATTGCGGCGACGACCTCCGCCTCCTGCTCAAGATAGTGCTCGGTTCTTGCGGTGAACAGGGCCGCGAGGTCGTTCGCCAGCTCTGCCATGCCGCTTTCCTGCCGTTTCACCACAGCGGACGAAAGCTCGGCCACCACGGCCGCCGCCGCGTTCACAGAGGGCAAAAGGTCTTGTGCAACCATGCGCTCATAGCCCGCCTGCACCGTTTCAACCAGCTGCGTGCTCGTGAAGGCCATAAGCTGCTTTGCCAAAAGCGCGGAGCTGTCACCCAGCAGCTGCTCCTGCGCCTTGAGCAAGCCCCGCAGACTTTCGGACTGCGCCTTTCTGCCCCTTGCAAGGTGAAGAACCAAGAACACCAGCACAAGGCCCAGCAGGCCGATCAAAAGCAACAAAAGCAAACCCGTGTTGTTTTGCAGGATTTCATTAAAACGCCCCATAATAATATCCTCCTCAAGCATGATAAGCAAGCCGCGTCCGCCGCAAAAAATCAGAAACCAAACAAAGCAAAAACAAAAGCGAAAGGCGCGGGGGTTGCTTTATTAAAAAACATAGTATCTTTTTCGACTCATTTTAGCAAAGAATACCTTTTCTCACATTATAAACCATAGACGCTCAAAATTCAACTGCATCATTAAAATAAATTTCAATCTGTGACCGCAGCGGACGCCGCCGCAAAAACCGATCATTTTTGCCGCAGAATGTTTGACATTTTTGCTTTTTTCTTTGATTTTTTTCAGAATCGTTCTAAAAAACCAAAATTTTTTTGGAATTCTTTTTTCTTTGAAGCCTTTAAAAACAACGTATTTTCTGTCAAATCATTTCCATTTGTGTCTTGCGTTGTAAAATTATAACAAAAGTAGTAAATTTTTGTTGACAATTGATTATTCTTGTGATAAGGTAATGTCAAGAAGTCTTTTTTCATATTCAGCAAACCGGGCAACAACGCCGGGGCGCAAATGAAAAGACCTGTTGGTGATTGTTTTGAACAACTGCCGTTTGTCTTTTAAAATGTGAAAGCAAGTTTTTTCAGTCGACAGTGTTGCGGACGCTTTGTGCGCCGGTTGGGTATGCGGCGCGCAGGCGACTGGATGGCTTGGGGTTGCTTTTTGAAAAAAGGGTTCTCAATTTGAGGCGAAAAGGCCTCTGAAGAAAGAAAGGAAGAAAATTATGTACAAAACACTCGTAAACCGTTTGAAGAGCAAAAAACACGGCTTTACCCTGATTGAACTGATCGTTGTTATCGCGATCCTGGGCATCTTGGCCGCTATCCTTGTTCCCTCCCTTCTGGGCATTGTCAGGGATTCAAGAGAGCGTGTCAACATGACAAATGCTCGCTCAGTTTATTCTGCGGCACATCAGGCCTTTACGACACTGAGTCTAACAGCTACTCCTGTTGATGCAGGCGAATATGACTCTGTAGATGATGCTGCAGATGCATTTATTATCGCAGTAGCTGATAATCTCGGTGCAGGCTTTGATGCCGATACATCATACTCTATTGTAGTCACCGCAGATGGTGTTCAAAGTGTCACATTTACTGATGCCGGTGGCGAAGAAGCAGTATTTACAGCCGGAGGCTAAGTTCGACCTTTTCTAGCATTTATTTCCTCGAAGAACACTACGTTCTTCGGGGATTTTTATATTATGGCAGAAGAGTGAAAATTAAAGAACACTTCTCAAAAACGCATAAACATTGGCGCCCTTTTCAATTGAACGCTCCCCTTTTGCACTCAAAACCAACAGCTCCCATCATCGGCGGGGGGCTGTTATAGCAAGCGTATTCAGCAAATCCAAATCCCTTTGTGCGCCATGAAGACACCACCAATCCTACCCAATCCAAACCTGAATCGTTTGCACAATATTTGAGCCACCCTTTCGTTGCTGCCCTGACCGCAGCCGTTTTTTTTCACTCGGGGAGCCCGTTTACAGCTCCGCGCTGTTTGTCGCCACACCCAAGCCCACTGATTCTTCACTCAAAGCATCCCAACATCACAAATTCAACGCAAAAACCGCCCCCGTCACGCTTCTTTTGCGTTTCGGGGGCGGTTCTGATAAAGCCACAATATCATTTCTCTGCACACCACGGCAAGCGTCACCAGATTTTCACGATTGTTATTTGAATCGTGGCAACAATATTCGAACCATCCTGCGTGGTGGCCCTGACAACAACAGACTTGCTTGTTGCGTTGATTTCTTTCGCTTTTAACAGCCCGTTCTGGCTGATTGAGGCAAGGCTCGGGTCGTCCACGCTCCACACAAGGCGTTTGTTTTCTGCAGTGGCGGGGTAAACAGTCGCAACAATCTGGCGCTCGCCGCCATTATGCAGCACATAGCTGATGGGGTCGGCATAAAGCGTGACCCGCTCAACCAGCTGCGGCTGGTTGCTGATGGTGATTGTCTTGCTGCCGGATTTGTTCGTGCCGTCCACCGTTGTGCCAGTCACCGTGACTATGCCGTTTCGAATGGGGGTCAGCACCCCGTCCTGTGAGATTGTAGCGATATTTGTATTGTCTACAGACCACGCCACGCCCCTGTTTGTGGCGTTGGGAGGGAACACTGTGGCCTTCATTTGTAAAGTCTGCCGCTTCACTGTTATAAACGCGCTTGAAGCCGTCACCACAACACTCTCCACCATCCTTTGCGTGTTGCGATAAATCACATAATTGCCCTGTGAGAGGCCTGAAATGTTGTTATCATTCAAATTACTCACAAAAAACGAAACATCTGTGTCATACAGGCGCTCGCTGTCGCTATAAACCGCAAGCTTTGCCTGAACGACCTTATCATTGACCGCTGAAAACGAGAGCGTATAAGTATAGCCCGTGATGCCCCCGTCGTCAGAAAACGGGCCGGAGTAGCTCCTGTCATCGCGCCACAGCTTGCCGTCCTTGACATACAAGCACACATAGTCACCGTTCAACTGCCCGGGCGGGCTGTTCGTGATTTCAAGCTCGCTCGCAAAACGCAGCTCTGCTTCAAGAAAGTCGAGCTTGGTTCGGGCAAGCTGCTGGGCGTCCTCCGCAATACCCGATTTGCTGCCCACTCTTGAAACAAGCTGCAACACAAAGATGCTTGCCACAAAAATCAGTGAGGCAAGCCCCATGGCGACTACAAGCTCAACGAGCGTGAACCCCCTTTTTTTCTTGATCATATCCCTCGCCTCACTTTGGGTCAAAGTAGAAAAACGCGGCGTCCTCATCCTCATCCGAGCCTTTCACATAGCTGCCGTCCGCGGCCACGCGCTGCCCGTTGAAATCAATGACAAATTCCCCGCTGTTTTCAGAAATCTGCGATTCACCCGAAAAGGTGCCGCCAAAGCCTTTTTCGATTTGCCCCGCGGCGTCTGCGTCCTGCTTTTGCAGGCTGCCGTTGTTTTGAATGGATTGCAGCGAAACCATGTAAACCGAAAACAGCAAAACAACAATCATGGAAAGCAAAGCGAGGCTCACAAGCACCTCGACCAAAGAGAGGCCCCTTTTTTGCGTTATGAGCTGTTTGAACCTGTTCATGCACCTGTCCCCTTTCTGAAAACGGCAGAAATGCGCGGCATTATTTTTCGCCCCAGCTGCCGATCTCCCAGCTTATGCCCGTGCCCTCAGTGCTGCCGGGAATTTCAAGGAACGCGACCTTGGAGTCTTCAAGCCCGGGCGGCTTGCTGTAATGGAAGGTGGCGTCGCCGTCGGCTTTCAGGTTCTTCACAATGCACACACCGATAAATTTATAGGTCACAAGCGGCGAACCGCTTACATCCAGCTTGCCCTTGGGCATATATACGCAGGCGTCCAGTTCTGAGTTGCTGCTAAGTGTGATGGTTTGCCCTGCGTCGCCGATGATATACAGGCGGGGGTTCGTCCCCCGAACATCCATGCCCATATATTGATTGGCGGAAAGCGTAAAAGAGGAGGCACCCGTCATAAAAATATAAACATTATGATTGTTGCCGCTTTTCACTTCAAAGTTGACGCCGTTGCCCGGATTAAAAGCGACGTTATCAATCAACAAACAAATGTCGCTATTTGTAGCGTCAATCTGAAGCGTACTGGGAACACCATTGACCCAGGGGAGTTGGCCGATTGCATTAACTGTTGCCTGTGTGATTTTTCCACTCTTGGAAATTACCTTCGTTTGAATTGTTTCTGCAGTAATTTCTTTATAAAGATCGGACATTTCGCTTTGCGAGGGCGGCGAAAGCACAGGCAGGGCGGGCGGCACAAAGAGCGATTCGTCAATTTCGGGAATCGCATCAAACTCATAATTACTGCTCAGCTTTGAATTACCACCCAGAATAAGCGCATTAACATCACTGACCCACGTTGGGTATGTAAGGGATGAACCTCCATAAGAAAGCTTTTTGAGAATTTGGCCTGACTGACCCGACAACGCCACATTGCCTCCAATAACCGCATTGCCATAGACCGAGGTAGCCCAGTTGTCTGTTGCAGTCAAACTGCCGGCCGCATAAAGATTACCGGAATTGCCGGGATCACTGCTTGATGTTTTTATCCCCGCACCACCACTCAGTGTGATATCGCCACCCATTGACAGGTTACCGTATACGCAAGCACCGCCGCCATTCATCCTCATATTCCCCTGCAACTGCACATTGCCATCGACATGACCGCTGCCAGATAAAGACATATCTCCACCGTCAACCAACACGTTCCCAGTCACAGAAGCGCTGCCGCTCATATCCAGAGAGCCTTTCACAAACAAGTCACCCATGACTTTCTCGCTGTTTGCCATAGTAAGATTCCCCAGAATGAAAGACCCCTGTGTTGCTGTCAGCTTTGCGTTGCCGGAAAAGACGGAGCTGTCTCTTGCAACAAAGCGTCCGGCAATATCGCTATCTGCACTAAAAGAAAACTGGCCGTCAATATAAACATTGCCGACCACCTTTTGCAGGCGTTTGATTTCGGTCGCGTCGCCGTTGACATAAATCACGTTATCCGCGGGAATGATGCCGTTCAGCGAAGCTCCCGAAGAGCGCACCAGATAGGCCGTGCTGCTCGCGCGCTGCCCGTTATACTCTGCTGTGGCCGTCACCTTGAGCCGGTCGTCAGAGGCATATTCGACATCGACCGTGTAGTCGCCCATGTTGGGCAGATTGCCCGTGCCGGAATGCAGCATCAGGCTGTTGATCAAGTCTGTATTGGTTGCGTTTTGGGCGATGTAGTCGACGGTCGCGACCACGGCGGATTTTGCGGTGAACTGCGCCTGACGGGCATTGTGCTGAATGGCGGTGGACTGCGTTGACATGACCGCGAAGGACATGGTCGTGACCGAAATGACCGCCACAATCAGAAAAAAGCACAGCACCCACGCCAAAATATATCCGTCTTTTTTTCGCAGGAAACGTTTCACAAAAAGCACCTCCTTATAACTGACAGAATTAACCGCACAAATTTAAAATTACAAAGGTCAGCCGCCAAACGGATTTGCCCGGCCGTTGCCAAATTGAAGCGAATCTTTTGAAAGCGGGTCGTCGTCTGAAATTTTCTTCAGGCCAAAACACTCGACGGAAATGTTCGCGCGCAAAACATTCGCCGCACCCTGCTCCCCCTCCTGCGATTGTGAGGGCTGTGCAATGTTTATGGCCGTGATCCTGACCATTCTGCCGCTATTTTTGATCGCGTCAAGAAACACGCTGATTGTATCATAGCCCGCGTCAAATTGAATTGTAACATCCATTTTTTCAACCTCACCGCCACCGGCAGGATTGGTCGTTGTATTTTGCGAGGAATCGTTCTTTTGTGAAGACGGCTCGCTCGCCGCCGCCGAATCGCCCTGGGATTGCGAAGACGGCTCTGTGACCGCGGGCGCGCCGGGCTCTTCTGCTCCGTTCATAACATTGATGGAAGAGGCCGCGTCTTTTGCCGGGTAAGAAACGGAGTTTTCAACCGGATAAAAAGGCTCAATGGTGGAAACGCTCTTTTCTGACATCGCAAAAGAGGTGTAAGAAACACCTACGGAACCTGCTATATCCTCAAAGAAAATTTGCACCTTGTCATTTTCAAGCTCGGGGAAAAACGCTTGATAAAGCTCGCGAATATCATTCTCTAACTGCGCGTTTGAAACTTCCACAGCCTGTGCGTCCCGCACATTTTCAATCGATTTCTGCCGCTCATCCTCTGCCGACTGCAATTCTTTTTTTGCGGCTAAAAGCTTGTTATATTGCGGCTCGATCAAAGATTTATAACCGCCGAGAACAATGATCATAAACCCCAGCAGTATAATCAGATAACGTTCACGTTTTCTCATTCTTCAACCGCCCCCTCTCCAAACTCACAACTCATCGAAAAAGTATAAATCCCTTCGGCTCCACGCGTAACGCCATTATAAGTAATGCCGCTGAAACGCTTTTTAGCCATTAAGGCTTGTTTCAGATAGGCGGGGTCCAGCCGATTTGTGGTGGCACATACAATTTGCAGGCTTTGAGGACTCAGGCTGAGGTTTGTGATGGTGGAAGTCTGCGGCATGGATTTTTCTAAATCATTGAACAGGTCTGAGTCAAATATGTTTGATTTTTCAAAATTCTGCTGGGCATTTTTTATAATACCTTTATAGGAAGACAGCAAGCCTTTCTTTGCGTTGGCGGCGTTCAGTTTTTCCTGCAGCGCCGCAACCTCCGGCAAGGCAAGCTCTGCCCGAATTCCATCCGCTTGCTTATTCACCTGGATTCGCATTGTGAAAAAGATGCTGAAAATGGATGCCACCGACAAAATCAAACAACAAAACAGAATAATGATGCCCCGCATGCTTTTTTCGGTGTGCTTGCCCGGGCCGAGCTTATAAGCTTTAAAAAAATTCAGGTCGTTTTTAACAGCTTTCATTTCTAATCCACCTCATTTTCGAATCAAAGCCCCGGCGGCCACGCAAAGATTGGTCGCCACGACCCCCTTTGGCACGACCACCCGGCCCACGCTCTGGATGCTTTCAACCGGAAGGTGCAGGGACTCTGTCAACGCAAGGGCCAAACCGTTTGCGGATGAAATGCCGCCGCAGATATAGATTCTGTCAAACGCTGTCATTTCAGAATTCATGGAGAGGTACTGCGTGTATTTTTGAATCTCTTCAGACAGGCGATACACAAAATACCGGCATGCCTCGCCCATTCCCGGCTCTTCATAGCCATAGTTCGGATCAAAATTGATTTTTGACATCAAATCCTTGTTCACATCCAAACGGCTGATGGACGCAATCTCACGCACAAAATCCTGCATTGGAGAAACGTCAGTGCGGTTAAAGCGGCTCGCACCGCCTGAAAAGCCATAAAAAGAAAGCTTGGAATACCCGATATCCAATACGATAATCGTGCTGTTATTATGACTCTCACCATTGATGGGAGTGCCGGAAATGAGCCTTGAAATCGCGTCTTCGGGCACGCTCAGCGCATACGGCGTGAGTTTCATCTCTTTCAGCAGCGTGTAGTAGCTCTCAACCAACGCCTTGGGAATGGCGCTGGCCGTGACAGCCAGCATATTATCCCCCGTCTTTCCGGTGACAATAAAATCAACCAAAAAACCGTGGTCGTCACGCACGATCCGTGACATTTCATTGTTCACAAGCAGCTTGATCTGCGGGAGCTTCACGTCGGGCAGCTTCAACTCCCGAATAATCGCTTCGCTGCTGCTGATCGTCACAACCGCAGATTTTGACTTCATGTGATTTTTTTTGATGATTTCGTTGATCAGAAAAGAAAGCGCCGCACGGTCCGTTATCGTTCCGTTCTCCACAACATCGCTTTCATAGCCTATTTCGTCAAAGGCAGAAATAGTGACCGCATCGCCCCTGAACCTGCCTTCTGCAACACAAACCTTTTTGCTGCCAACATCGATTGAAATCATTTGGCCCATATGCCCCATCCTTCTTTCCGAGTATCACGAATTAACACAGGTAATCCTTCGGCAAAATACCGCAGCTGCCTCAGGTTTAAAAAATACCACCCCTGGCTTTCAGCCTTCACAGGGTCCTTTCAGAAATTACATCTGCAGATTCATCATGCCGTACATCGGCATAATGATAGAAACCACAATAAAACCGACAATCATAGCCATTATGATGATCATCAAAGGTTCGAGAAGCCCCACAAGCTTTGTAACGGCGTTATCGGCCTCTTCATCATAAAAGCCCGCGGTTTTGTTGAGCACATCATCCAGCGTGCCGGACTCCTCGCCGATTGAAATCATTGAAACAAGCATCGCCGGGAACAGGGCGCACTTTTTGATCGCGATAGAAAACGATATGCCTTTTTTGATATCATTCGTCATCTCTTCAACATGCCGCTGATAATAGGTGTTGCCAAGAACATTAGACGCAATTTCAAGAGAGCGAATCAGAGGAATGCCGCTGTGCATCATGGTCGCGAGCGTGCGCGCAAAACGCGAACTGAGAATAATCACGTTCAGCCTGCCAACCTTCGGGGCCGTTGTCTTGAGCTTGTCCCAATTATAGCGCCCGTCGGGGTTTCTGAGATAGCTCCAGAAAAGCAACAATATCAGAACGGTGATTCCGATATACGCATACCAATACGTTGTCAAAGAATTGCTGATTCCCACCAAAATTTTCGTGGGCAGCGGGAGCTCTGAGCCGGCGGTGGCGAACATGTCAATGAACACCGGCACAACAAAAATCATCAGCAAAAATACGACCAAGACGGTCAGCGTCCCCAGAATGATCGGGTACATCATCGCGTTGCGAACCTTATTTTTGGTTTTCATTGTTTTTTCAAAATGGTCGGCAACGCGTTCCATAACGCGGTCCAGCGAACCGCTGGCCTCGCCGGCCTCGACCATGCTGATCATCAAATCAGGAAATGCGCCCTCCTGCGCGGCCAGGGCGGCAGAAAACGACTGCCCGCGCTGCACACTTTCATAGACGCGCTTGATGATCGCTTTAAATTTCGGGTTTGTCGCCTGACCGTGCAGGATATCGAGGCTTTTTATGATGCCCACGCCGGCGACGAGCATGGTGGAAAACTGCCTGCAAAAAACAGTCAGCTCCTTTGTCTTTATTTTCACAGGACCAATGTTGATGGCGCGCGAACCCATAGAAACCGGTGAAACCTTCAAACAATAAAGCCCGCGCTGAGCAATGATTTTTTTGCAGACTTCCTCATTTTCGGCTTCCATGACGCCGCTCAGAGTCTGCCCGTTCGCATCCAAAACCGAATAATTGAATTCCGGCAAAATGGTCACTCCAAACTGATAAAATCTTCTAAATGATTCAAAATTTTCCATATTATGTATTTGACACTAATTATAATCTAAATAATGTCTAAAGTCAACAAAGATTGTATATTGTCAACAAAAACTCACATAAAATTCAGTCATATCCATTCAATCTGCATTTCTATATTATTAAATCAGCAATAAGCAGACGATGTATCAATATTTGGAGCAAAAATCTTCTTTTTTGGCCGTTTATAATTATATATTATTATATTTTCAAGATATCAAACAAAAAAACGCGCGTCCCGGACGTTGCTGGAACACGCGTTTTGCATTTTTCGGTCTATGCTTTCTGCTTCTGAAAAAGATTCACGCTTAGTTTACGCTGCTCAAAATCTCCGCATAGGTGGGAAGCGGCCAATAGGCGCTGCCAACGATCATCTCAAGCTCGTCGACATCCAGACGCAGCTCGTTCATTGCGGCAAACACGCGCTCACGGTAAGCCTTTGAAAGCGCAAGCGTATCTTCAATGCCTTTGACCGCCACCGTTTCGGCGGAAAGCACTGCAAGTTTTTTGCCGAGGCTCTCAGCCAGTTTTGAAACCTTTTCAAGAATACCCTCTTCAAGGGCGGTTGAAAGCGAAGCGCCAAGCGCCTTTTTGCCCGCCACAAGGCTTGCGAGGTCGCGCTGATAGCTCAACACGGCGGGAATCACCTTCTGTGTCACAAGATCGATCATGGTGAGCGCTTCAATGTTGATGGTTTTTGCATAGTTTTCAAGTAAAATCTCATAACGGGAATGCAGCTCGCCCTCAGTGAACACCTTATGCCTTGTGAACACCTCGACACTCTTCTCAGACACAAAGGCAGGCAGGGCGTCCGTTGTTGTTTTGAGATTGGAAAGGCCGCGTTTTTCGGCTTCGACAACCCAGGCGTCATCATAGCCGTTGCCGTTGAAGATAATACGTTTGTGCTCTTTGATCGTATCTTTGATCAATGCATTCAGGTCGCCCTTAAAGTCTGCGCTATGCTCAAGCTGGTCGGCGAAGCGCTTCAAGATCTCGGCAACAATGGTGTTCAGCACAATGTTCGGGCCGGAAATAGAGAATGCGGAGCCGAGCATGCGGAACTCAAACTTGTTGCCGGTAAAGGCAAACGGAGACGTGCGGTTTCTGTCGGTTGTGTCCTTGGGGAAATGCGGCAGCACGTTTGCGCCGATTTCCATAAGGGACTTGTCTTTTCCGGTATAAAGAGAGTCTGTTTCAAGAGCCTCAAGAATCTCGGTGAGCTCTTCGCCAAGGAAGATCGACACGATCGCGGGAGGCGCCTCGTTTGCGCCCAGGCGGTGGTCGTTGCCCGCGCTCGCGACAGAAACGCGAAGCAGATCCTGATATTCGTCAACCGCTTTGATCACAGCCACAAGGAACAGGAGGAACTGCGCGTTTTCATAGGGGGTCTCGCCGGGCTCCAGCAGGTTCACGCCGGTGTCCGTCGCGATGGACCAGTTATTGTGCTTGCCGCTGCCGTTGATGCCCGCAAAGGGCTTTTCGTGCAACAGGCAGGCCATGCCGTGCCTGTTCGCAATGGTTTTCATCAATTCCATGGTGATCTGGTTGTGATCCGTCGCAACGTTGGCCTCTGAATAAATGGGGGCAAGCTCGTGCTG
>JAISXG010000059.1 GCA_031270605.1 Oscillospiraceae bacterium
TGAAGGAGAAGTCGGCGCTTTCATTTTAATCCATGGCGGCGGCTGGAGCGCCGGCGATAAAGAAAACCAAGCCAGCCAGGCAAAAGAGATGACGCAAAAGGGTTATGTCGCGGCGGCAATCAATTACAGAATGTTCCCGCAGGGGGCCGGTTATGTGGAAATGCTTGAAGATATCGGCCTTGCCATTGCGAAGCTGAAGGAAATGACCCTCGCAGACGGCATTAGCGTGAGCAGGGTCGCGTTGATCGGCGGTTCGGCAGGAGGGCATTTATCCTTGCTGTATGCGTATATGCACCTCAACGGCACGCAAAACGCACCTGCGATCCCCGTTGGATTCGCAGTCGGCCGCTGTGCTCCCGTAGATTTCTTTGATTCATATTATACGGCCTCACCCACTGACGATATGGTCAATTCCATCTCCGATCTGATCGGAACACCGCTCACCGCCGAAAATTTTGAAGAGAACCGCACCCTGATCGAAAGCGCTTCTCCACTTTACATGGCGACAGCCGACGCGCCGCCCACCATCCTTTGCTATGGCGGGCAGGACGTCACCGTTCCCATTTCAAACGGGCTGAGCATGAAAGCGAAGCTGGAAGAGCTGAATGTGACGCATTCGTGGTTTTATTATGAAAACTCGGGGCACGGTCTGTCAGGCAGCCTTGACCCGGAAGTTCACGCCCAATATAAAAACACGCTTTGGGAATATGCGGAACTGTATTTCTAGGTTGCAAGGTGCCCGATCTGTCAACGAAAGCGGTAATCACCTCTGCTCCGCCGATTACTCCGGGGGTTATTTTGCGGCCTGATTTCAATGGACCCGGTTATCGCAAAACATTCTGGCGCTTTGGAACTTGATTCGAGACACCGGAGCGCGTTCACACGAACAGGAATATTCAGATTTATGGCGCACCGGCCTGAATGAGCGGTGCGCCATAAATTTATCAGCAAAAAAGTGTTTTTTGATATTGACAAATCACGCCGTTTCGCATATAATTTCTATCGTTGTGTGATGGGCTGCGCTTATGCAGGCGGTCAGCCCGGTTAAAAAAGAATACACACATCCTTGATGTGGTGGATATAGCTCAGTTGGTTAGAGCGCCAGGTTGTGGCCCTGGAGGTCGACGGTTCGAATCCGTTTATCCACCCCACTTTTTTTAACAAAAAATCAAAATAGGGGTGTCGCCAAGCGGTAAGGCAACGGATTTTGATTCCGTCATTCGTAGGTTCAAATCCTTCCACCCCTGCCATAGCGGGAAGCCTTGAATACCAAGGCTTCCCGTATTTTTATGCAAAAATTTCCTGGATGAAGACATACCAGACTGCTATCCTTCCATCAAAGCGGCAAGAATTAAAACAAGCATTCATCATTTGATTGCCAATAATTTTGACAGGTACTCCCGCTTTGTTAAGCCGGCACATAAGAAAGACTCTTTTTCTTTCTTTTCAGATATTGACCGCCAAGCACCAATGAAAAAATCAGACAATAAAGCAGCCATTCAAAATCCATGCACACCCACACGCCAAACGTACCCCAGCCCTTGACTGAGCACAAATAATAGCTGACCGGAACGCGATACATCCACATGGATGCGGCAAGCACTGCCGAAACAAGCCTGACTTTTCCGCAGCCCCGCAGCGCGGTGACCGCAAGATTGCCCGCAGGCCATGTCAGCGGCAGCACCAGCAAGGTGAAGCGCATTACCGGCAGCGCGGCGGCAAACACTGCGGGATCATCCGTATGCAGACCAATTAAAAACTTCAACAATGGAAAGCTCACAAGAGAAATGCAAAGCAGCATCCCCGCGGCGCTCGCCCACGCTTCAAGAAAAAAACGTTTGAGCCGGAAATAATTGCCCGCGCCGGCGAGATTCCCGCAAACATTCTGCGTGAGCACACACAGCGCCAAACCCGGCAGGGTGAATATGCTGAGCAGTGAGGAAGAAACGGCGTTGGCGGTGATTTGCGCATCGGGCAACGCGGCGATGAACGACTGCAGCAACAGCTTCCCTAGAAAAAAGAACAGGGTTTCTAAGGCAATAAACACAGCCAAACGCAGAATCTCACGGTATTGCCTCTTGGCCTGCACCGCTTGACCCTGAATATATTTTTTTATAGGAAAAAACGAAACCGCCGCCGAAGCAAGCCTTGAGAGCAGCAGGCCGAAACCCACAGAAAGCATGCCCAATTGAAACCCAAACAGCAGCAGCGAGGTCACAGACAAATTGACCGTACCCTGCAAAACAGTGATCAGCATCGGGCTTCTTGTGTCGCCGCAGGCCCTTGCGATTCCGGTATTGTTTGCAAACAAAAAATAGAACGGAAAGGACAGCGCAGAAAAAACCACATACTGTGCACAGGAATGAAACACACTAACAGAGATGCCGGGGTAAACTAGGCGAATCATCCACGCTCCACCCCCCGCCGCCAGCAGCATGGACGTAACACCCACAGCAACACCCAAAACAGTACCGTCACGGAACACGGCCCTGATTTTTTCTTTCTCCCCCGCGCCGTAATAGTTTGCACAGAGGATTGCGCCGCCGGTGGAGATCGCGAGAAAAACCGCCGTGAGCAAAAAGGTGAGCGCGTCCACGAGGCTGATCGCATTGATTAAGGTGTTGTCTTTGCCCGACACGAGCGCCGTGTTAACAAAGGTAATGAGTGTAATCGCGCCTTGCTCCAGCAAAAGCGGTATGAATAGGGACGCATAATTCTTATAGGCACCAAACTGTTTCATTGCGGCACTCTTCCCCCTGCACTTCTCCCAAAATTCTGTTATAGTCGATTCGCTTCAAAAGTGTTCCGGATTTTGCGAGGATGCTTTGTTTCCACAAGGACAAAAGCACAGGAATTCTTTCGTATTCCGAGCATTTTGGACGCATCGGGAGCGGAAAAAGTCCGTAAAGGCCGGGACGGTTTTGAGGCTAATCGGCTATATCAATCTACCATAACACCGCATTGAAGTCAATCGGCACTTATCAGAAATGAGAAAGAAGTTTATACTCCCCCCTTTGTGATAGCCAATCAAAAATCAGGGCCTGTTTGTGCACGGTATTTTTGCCAGTCCTTCTGCCGATCATTGATTTTTCATAAAAAAACGCAAAAAACCTTGACACAGCGGCATTCCCATGTTAAAATAAGCGTTGCCGCATATTGAGGGCGACAAATTTTGTCACAAAAGCGTCTGCGCTGATTCATGAAAACGTATGCGCTGCCCCGCGATAGCGAGTCTGAAAATGGAAGGTATTATCATGTACGCAATTATTGAAACAGGCGGCAAGCAATATAAAGTCGCAGCGGGCGACACCATTTATATTGAAAAGCTTGATGTAGCGGATGACAGCGAAGTTGTTTTTGACAAAGTCATCGCTGTAGGGAAAGAGGACGGCATCTCCGTCGGCGCACCTTATGTCGCAGGCGCCACCGTCGCGGCAAAGGCTGTCAAAACAGGCAAAGCAAAAAAAGTCACCGTTATGACCTACAAACCCAAGAAAAACGAAAAACGCAAGCTTGGCCACCGTCAGCCCTTCACAAAAGTTGAAATTACAGCAATCAACGCTTAATGATTACGGCAGAGTTTCTAACGCATTCCGGCAGGTTTTGGGGCATTGACCTCTGCGGTCATGCGGAATATGACGAAAGCGGCAAAGACATCGTCTGCGCGGCGGTTTCCGCAGCGGCCATCATGGCGGCAAACACCGTT
>JAISXG010000014.1 GCA_031270605.1 Oscillospiraceae bacterium
CCTTTCTTTTTGTAAGCGTATTATACACCAGGTCATCTGAAATGTCTTATGCCCGCAGCATAAAAATCGACCAAACAAAAAATTTTGCGCCGGATATAAAATTCAAAATGACTGGCAAAAGTGCTCAAAAAATGGTAAAATGGGTGTATGAGACGACAGGAAGTATGATATAATACCTTGATGAAATAATCAAATTTTATATTATAATTATAGTATGCTAAAATATGGGATGGTGCTTATGACAATGAAGACTAAGACGATACTATTGATGGCAATGACTGTCAATATCATGTGTGTTGCCGCGTTTATTCTGCCAATGATAAAAGTAGTGGTTCCAGAAATACAAATTGCAAACAGACCCGCACAGCGTGGGCAAGTGAAAGTCATAGAAGAAACCATGAACGATGAAGATACCCGGTGGGACAGCAGAGTTCTTATTAGTTTTGAAGAAGATGCTGCGGCGGACGCTGAAAATTCAGATTCTCTTATGAGCGCTGTTACAGATTGGCTGGAGATATTATTATTGTTGCTTGCTTTCGCTTCAATAATCGCTGCTCTTGTTTTTCTTCTGAGCTACAACCGTGTGCATATCAAACCGGTTATGAACAGCCCCGAACAGCATGCGCAGGTAAAAGTGGCGGGGAAAAGAATACAAGAAGACCGCAGCGACAATGGCGTTGACGAGTGTATTGTTGCTTTTAAGTTCCCCGATAACTCTATAAAGGAGTTGAAAGTGGGTCAAATATATAGCACGAAACGCTACGACGCTATCCGTGTAGGCGATACGGGAATGCTCTATTACAAAGAAAGAGCAGACCTCGAAAACAAAATCAAAAATGAAGACCGGCACTATAACGGCAGGCATTTTGTTTGCTTTGTAAAAGATCCTGCGTCGGACACCTAAACTCCACAGTATTTGCAGAAAAATTTGAACGGGCAGGCTGTGCGTCAAGCTTTTAGGCGCGAATTGCTTAAACCTCTTTTTGCTTTTTGTTTCTAGGGGGGTACTGTTTTTTGCCAGTTGCGGCTTTATTGCGCAATTTATACTGTGCGGGGCTTTCGGGGCCTGTTGCATGTGTGAGTTTTTGCCGTGTTTTGCCCTGTGCAATGGATTGAGACAAAAAGATGCAAAGAGAAAGGTCGGATGCACCCCGATGGATGTAAATATTTTGCTGTTTTCTGATTTTGAAACCCTTGATGTGTTCGGCCCGGCCGAAATTCTGGGAAACATCGGGAAATATCGGCTTCGGTTTCTTTCTGTGGACGGCGGCGTCGTCACAAGCAGGCAGGGGGTGCGGGTTGTGACGACGCCCGCATGCGAGGCCGGCGCGGGTGGCGTTTTGCTTGTGCCCGGGGGCCTTGGCGCAAGGGCGCTTGTGCATGATGAGGCGTTTCTTTGCATTTTGCGGGAATTTGCACTGGCCTCTTCTTATTGCCTTGCCGTGTGCACCGGCTCGGCGCTTTTGGCAAAAACCGGGCTGCTTGACGGCAGGAGGGCGACATCCAACAAAAAAGCGTTTTCGTGGGTGCGGTCTGTGAACGAAAAAGTGCTTTGGGCCGCATGTGCACGGTGGGTGGTTGACGGCAAGTTCTACACCTCTTCGGGGGTATCCGCGGGAATGGACATGGCGCTGGGGTTTGTGTGTGACCGCTTCGGGCGGCAGGCGGCGGAAGAGCTTGCGCAGTCGATTGAATATGTTTGGAACGACGATAACGAGAAGGATTTTTTTGCAGGATAAGAGAAAGGGGCGGCAAAATGGCGGAACAGGAAAAACGAGTGTTTTCAACTGTTGACGAATACATTAAGGCGCAGCCGGCAGAAATTCAGCCGCTGCTTTTGCGGATGCGGCAGTGTATTTTGAGCAGTGTGCCCGAAGCGCGGGAGAAAATCAGCTGGGGCATGCCCACATTCACCCTGCGGGGCAAAAACCTTGCCCATTTTGCGGCGCAAAAGCGGCATTTGGGCTTTTACCCCGGCTCCGACTCGATTGCGGCGTTTGCCGAGCGGCTTGGGGAATATAACACCTCAAAGGGCGCGGTGCAGTTCCCCTATGGCAGCCCAGTTTCATTTGATTTGGTTGCCGAAATGGTGCGGTTTGCCGCGGGGCGGCTTGCACAATAGCCGGCTTGCCGGGCAGTAAAGGACGGATATACTTCATGAGTGAAATTATTGTTTTAGATATCAGTTTTCAGTTTGGCGAGGCTACTGATGTGATTCACCCGGTTGTTTTGAAAGACGAACGGTCGATGGTGCTGGTGGACTGTGCCTATACGGGGTTTTTGCCGGCGTTGGAACAGGCTATGACAGAGAAAAATCTGCGCTGCGAAGATCTGACGCATGTGTTTGTCACGCATCAGGACCATGACCATGTGGGTGCGCTGGCGGCTTTGAAGCAGGCATACAAGCACGTGCAGATTGTTGCGTCAAAAACCGAGTCGCCTTATATTTCGGGGCAAAAGAAATCGCTTCGGCTGCAGCAGGCAGAGGCCATGCAGCCCCGTTTGCCGCCGGAGCGGCAGGCGTTCGGCCTTGCTTTTTGTAATATTTTAAAAAACGTGCGGCCTGTGAACGTGGATGCGGAGGTTGATGACGGCGACGAACTTGACTGGTGCGGCGGCTGCACGGTGGTTGCAACGCCGGGGCACACGCCCGGGCATGTTTCACTTTTTGTGGGGCGGCATGAAACCATGCTTGCGGGTGACGCCGCCGTGCTTGAAAACGGAAGGCTCGTGCTTGCAAACCCCCGGTTCACCCTGGATCATGAGCAGGCGGAGCGTTCCCTCGCAAAGCTGCAAAATTATGGCGCAAAAACGATTCTTTGTTATCATGGAGGCGCGTATGATTTTTAATAAATATCAGGAGGTCAGATATGGACATTCGGATAAAAGAGCAAAACGGTGTTTCTTGCGCGGTGCTTCGCGGTGATGAAGTGCTGATGAGAGATGTGCAGTCCGCGTTGGATCTTATGATGACGGTTTACTATGAAGCCGGCTGCAATCGCATCGCGCTGTTTCAAGAGAACCTGCCCGGTGACTTTTTTGTGCTGCGCACCGGCCTTGCCGGCGAGGTGCTGCAAAAATTTATGAACTACCACATGAAGCTTGCCGTCATCGGCGATTTTTCGGCCGTTGCGAGCAAGCCGCTGCGGGACTTTATTTTTGAAAGCAACAACGGCAGGGACGTTTTCTTTGCTGCGTCGGAAGAAGAGGCCGTTGAACGGCTTTGCAAGGCCTGAGGATTTGAGCATCTATGCCCGTCGCGCCAAAGTTCACGGTGCGAATTTCAGCAAAACCGCAAATGTCCGGACGCTGTGAAAGGAATGAACAGTTTTATGAAAATTCGCCTGCCAAAAATTTTTCAAATTCAACTGGCGGTTCTTTGTGTTTTGCTGCTTGCGCTGATGGTTTTCATTGCGGCAACAGAATTTCGCTCCTCAATGGCAAGGGCGAGAGCCGCGTGGAATATCTTTTTGATTCTTTCCCTTTTTGCTTTTTGTGTGCTTTCGCTTGTGTTTAATTACATAAAAATACGCCCCGACAGCATCAAGCTCTATTATTTGTCTTTGGATTTCGGCGTAGTGATAGACAAGAAAAAGATCCGCGGAATCAGAAAGGTGAAAAGCTCCTATGATTTCTTTATGCTGCCTTTTTGGGGGCTTCACACCTATGAGCTGCTCACAACAACGCAAAAGTTTTTGATTCATGTTGAAAACCCGAAAGAGGTCGCCGAAATGCTCGGTGTTGCATACCTTGAACAAAAACCATAAAGCCAAAGAAAGGACATCAATGCCACTATGAAAAAACGGCAGATCGTAAATATCATCAATTTTATCCGCGCGTGCGAGCCGCGCGAAGAGGTCGACCTGGTTGAGAGCGTACGCGAGCAGCTCAGGCTCATGCGTGAGCATGCCCTGCCCGGCACGTTTTTGCTGCAATATGACGCACTGCTGCGTGAGGACATCGTCACGCTGCTCAAGCAGGAGGCGTGCGGTGATTTTGAATATGGCGTTTGGCTCGAGATCGTGGAGCCGCAGGTGCGCGCCGCGGGTATTCCCTGGCGCGGCCGCTTTGCGTGGGACTGGCATGCAAACACCGGCTTTTCTGTCGGCTACACCCCGAAGGAGCGCGAGCGGTTAATCGCGCTGCTGTTTGAAAAGTTTTGGGAAATATTCGGTTATTACCCAAAGTCGATGGGCTCATGGATCATCGACGCGCATTCGCTGCGGTTTGCAAGCGAGCGATACGGCATTGTTGCGTCCTGCAACTGCAAGGACCAATGGGGCACGGACGGCTACACCCTTTGGGGCGCGTATTACAATCAGGCCTATTACCCTGCAAAAAACAATGCCTTCTGCCCTGCGGGCACAAAAGAGGGGCAGATCGGCGTGCCTGTTTTTCGCATGCTCGGCTCTGACCCGATTTATCAATATGACATGGGGCTTGACGTGGGCACCGGCGCTGTGAAGGTGCAGGGTGTTGTGACGCTGGAGCCCGTTTATGCGGGCACGACGGGCGGCGGTGGAGTGCCCGAGTGGGTGGATTGGTATTTGAAAGAGAATTTTAATGAAAAATGCCTTGCCTTTTCTTATACGCAGGCGGGGCAGGAGAATTCGTTTGGCTGGCGCCGCATGAAAGACGGGCTGATTGACCAGTTTGAAAAGCTTGCCCGCCTGCGCGACGCGGGCACGGTCGCGGTGGAACCGCTTTGTGAGAGCGGGCGCTGGTTTCAAGACTCCTTTCCGCTTACGCCCGCGACCACGATGGTCACGGAGTCTGACTGGGCAAACAACGGCAAGCAGTCGGTTTGGTATAATTGCCGCCGCTACCGCGCAAACCTCTTGTGCGAGGGAAACGAGTTTCGCCTGCGCGACCTGTATTTGTTTGATGAAAATTACCGAGAGCGTTATTTGGAAGAAGTCTGCACCTCGCATGTGCTGCAATATGACAACCTGCCCGTGATTGACGGCAACCGTTTCAGCGGCCACGGTGTTTTGGCCGGGCTGTTTGCCGCTTGCGGCGGGGAGCGGCTGCACTTTGACGGGATGGTCTATGAGGAACTGAGCGCCGACACGGCAAAGGTCACGCTCACAAACACGCAAATCGGGGATTTTGTGATTGTGTTTTCGCCGAACACGCTGACTTTTTTTTGCGGTGCGGATTTTGCGTTGCTTGAGATTCACGACCCGCAGGCAGAGGGCGTTCCTGCGTGCCTGGTTGAAGAAAAGAATCTCTCTTTCGTTCACCGCGGGTTTCCATATGCCGTTCGCCTTTCGTGCGGCAGGGCCGTGCAGGAGGGCTGGGGGTATCGCATTGATTCTGTACAGGGGCGCGTGGTTTTGGAGTTTTAGCGTGTTTTGATGGTTTTGAACATACCCGAAAAGACAAACCTGCAAACCAAAACTTTTTTGTGCGAGGATTGGAGTTGTATTGCCCGTGAATGAAGACCTGAAATACCTCAATTTAATTGCAAAAAACGTTGCGGAACATCTTGATAAAAAAACTGCCCCTGTTGACGAAACGGTGTATGCACTGCTGCAAAAAATCAGGAACCGGTATGTGATTTATATCGGTGAGAAGTCGCTTAAAAGCTTACTCGCGTTCATTTATGGATACATGGAATGCATGCGTGAAAGAGATAATACTTCTCCTGCGTTTCTGGGTATTGAGTTTCAAAGCTACATTGCAAACCTCTATGGAATTGCAAAACCTCACTGGTCGGATATTATCCGGCTTAATTCCAAAACTGAAGAGGAAGCTTTTGATAAATTTTATGAACATATGGAGCAGTTCTTACGAGAAAGGAATCAATAAAAACAGAGGAGCAATCAAAACGATTGCTCCTCTGTTTTTGTTTTGGTTAATTTAGAAAACGTCCAGAAAACACGTGTATTACATAATGGGGTTCTGCACGTGGAGGCCGGCCCGTTTTCAAGTCAATTGCTATATGCATGCGGGGGCGGGGAGTCGTCGGCATCCGCCATGAGCGTCGCCGTGTTTTCTGAGCGTTTGCTGAAAAACTGATAGGTGAATGAAATCGCGATAAACAGAATACCGAAAGCAAAATAAGAAAGAATGCGCCATTGCTGCTTTGCACCCGAGAAGTCGAGCAAAAACAGCTTTGCGAGCGACACAAGGGTGAGCCCCAGCCCGAAATGGCGAATGAAGGTGAAGCGCCGCAGAAAGCCGAAGGTGATCAGCGCGAGCGCAAAAGCGAGGTACGCTATGCTGATGGCGGGATTTATGAACCGGAGCCCATAAAAAAGCATCAGCTCTGTGAGCAGCACCACAAAAGCGACAGCTCCCGGCAGGGGCAGCAGCTCTTTGCTTTGCCGGTGCACAAGCAGCAGGGCGCGGGTGGCGTCAAGCACGCCGGTCACAGCCGCAAGGTTTGCGAGCGCGGGCAGAAGCATTGCCGCGAGAAGCTGGGGCGTTCCCACGGCCTTTTGTGGATCAAAAACAATGTTCTGAGCGTTTGCCATGATAAATGAAACGGTATAAAGCGCCGTTGCCGTATAGGCAAGAGGGGTGCTGAACACCCGCCTGCTGTGCAGCGCGGCAACGGGGATGAACACCGCCGTGAACAGGGCGATGGATTTTGCAATCAGCGTTTCGGCTTCGGTCAATATCAAAAACGGATAGGCTTCGACGAGAACCCAGGCATAGTTCAGCGCGACATGGGCAAACAGCCAGGTGAAGGCAACCGCAAAGCACGCAAAAGTTTGATGCCGCCATGTCGTTTTTGCGGTATTTTTGAATGCCAACGTACCCAGAACCGAAAGAATACAGAGGGTGAGAATGCCGTATTGCAACAAAAATTCCCCCGTGCCTGTTCTCGTGTTGCGCCATGCGCTCAAATCGATGAAAACAAGGTGAACAAGGCTTGCCCCCAGTGCCGCCCAGCCTGCGGTCTCGGCAAATTTTTTGTTTTTCAATGTGCCATAGACGAAGATCGCCGCCATTTCGGCCGCCCATGCAAAGAGCAGATGCCGCTCTTGCAGTGAAAGCGCGGGAACCAGCATCGCCAGCACAAAGGCATAGGAAAACAGCAGACCAAGGGCGGTTTTTTCGGTGCGCAGGTGTTTTTTGATCGCGGCGGCGAGAACGGCAAACACTGCGAGCTCACCCGCGAGCGTAACGCTGAGCGCATAACGCAAATCGCCGAAAAACACACCGGTCGCAACGCAAAGCAACAGCGAAAAGCCTGCGCCCGCAAAGGCGATATAGGCCACATCCAGCCTGCGAAATCCCAGATGATTGCGCAGGGCGCTTAATAAAGGAATCGCAAGGGCAATCAAAAAAGAGAGGGCGAACAGGGTGAGCACAAATGCGCCAAGCTGATAGATCGCAGAGTGCGACTGCAGCGAAAGCCAGCCGCGCGCGATGGCGACACCGATATAATAGAGATAAGCGAACGATGCCGCGAGGTTCAGCACCGCAGAGGTGATTCGGGTGACATCCCAGCGTTTGAAAAATGAGAGCACAAGGGTGAACAAGGAGAGGATTGCGAGATAAACGGCAATAACAGTGTAATTTTGAAAATTTACGGTGCTTGCAGCCTGTTCAAACATCAAAATTGCAAGAAGCGGAAGAAATCCGCCGACAAGGGCAAACACCGAAATCGTTTGAGAGCGGTGCCGCAGGGAGAGGAAGAACGCGAGGGCGGTGATCAGGATGCACAGCAAAAAGGCGACGGTGACCGAAAACAGGTCATAGGCCATATATCCCGTCACAAGCCCCACATAAACTATGGCCACGCCGCCGCTGATGAGCCCCTGACTGAACACCGCCGAGGTTTTTTTGCGAATGCCCTCGCCAAGCCCGGCAAGCGCAAGGCCCACAAGAAAAATCAGAAGCGTTTTGAATGTGTCGGGTAGCTTGACATAAGCAAAGCGGCCTGCCGCAATCGTGCCGAGAATCAAAAGCAGAATGCCGATTTTGTTGATGATGTTCAGACCGATGAGCGACTCAATGTTTTTTGCGCGCACAGCTTTTTGCGCCTGTGCCTCGGTGATTTTTGTGTTGTAGAGGGCTGAGAGCTCATCTCGTTTTATGGAGTGAAAGAGCGAGGTGTTTTCGGCCTCGAGCCTGCGGATTTCGTCGATGCGTTCATTCACAAGGCCGTCAAGCTCCTGCAGTTTTTTGCGCAGATCATTCTCTGCGCCAAACTCTGTGCGGGTGATTTTCTCGGCAATCTCAGCAATGCGCCGTTTCGCGCCCAGCTCAAAGGTTTCAAGGCGGTTCATTTGCGTGCCCAGCTCTTTTTCAAACAGGGCGTCCGTGCGCCGCTCAGCCTGACGGATGCGCATGAATTTTTCATGGTAAAGCTGGCGCTTGAGCGTTGCGCGAAGCTCTTTGAGCTCTGTTTCGGCTTGCTCATGCTCTTGTTTGAGCGATGCAAATGAAGCGGAAACCTCGGTAAGATTTTGTTGCAGCTGCCTGTTTTCGGCTACGGTGTCTGTTGCGGCAAGTGTTGTGATTTCACCCTCAAGGCGGGTGATGAGCGCCTGCTGTTGGTTGAGCAACGCCAAAATCGAATCTGTTTTTTCCATATTCCCGGATGGCGGCAAATGCCGCCATTCCTCCACCACCTTTCAATTTGATATAGTCGATTAACCCAAAAAGCGGTACAAGATTTGCGAGGATTATTTTTGTCGAACAAGGCGGAGGACACAGCCTTACTAGCGTAAGGCAAGGACGACAACGCAGGTCGGCGGAAATAAGACCGCAAAAATGTATCGATTTTTGGGTTAATCGACTATATCACCTAAAGTACCATAAGCCCATTGGATAATATCATTATATAAAGAACAACAAAGGAAAACAAAAGCTTTGTAAGTTTTGCTTCCTTTGTTGTTCTTTTTGGTTCGTTTTTAATCTGGTTTGCTATAATTATGCACTTTTTTGGTAGATGCGGACGTAGTCCACAAGAAAATCGGTTTTGAAATACTTTTCATGGGTGATTTCATCTGACAGGCAGATAGAAGCAATCACCTGCTCGGGAACCTTGGATGTGCCGTCTGCAAAAGAGGTGCGCCGGGTCTCCACGCCGTTGATGTAGAAAATATATTCCTCTTCATTCCACTCAAGGCCATAGGTGTTGTATTCTTGAAAAATGCTTTTGCCGTAGAATACGCCGACGCTTTGGCTGTTCAGCCCGGTGCCGTTTGTTGGGTCATCTTCCATGCCGCTACAGTGGATGGTTTGGTGAACAGCGTTCATATGTAAAAAGTTACGATTATAATTCATGCTCTCGAAAATATCAATTTCCGCGCCTCCGACACCGCCTTTTGAAATTTCGGGGGTATATGAATGGTTGGATTGCAGCCAGAACGCGCTCCAGAATTGATTGTCGGGGTTTGGGATGCAGCGCATTTCAAAGTAGCCGTACTGATAGTCCTCATAGGTCTTTACCATGCCGGCATACCAGCCTGGGCCGAATTTGCCGTTTTCAAGGTATTCGCCGCGCATAACCATGTTGCCGTTTTCCAAAAATACCTGACTGTCGGCAAAATAACCGCCCGCCGCAGCCCCCTGGCCGCGGTGAACCCATTTTGTCATGTCCAAAGAGTCACCATCAAACTCATCCTCAAACACCAGCTCATAGCCGCTTAAATCCAGCACCTCCCCGCTCGGCGAAAGCGGTGTGTCAAACAGTACGCATCCGATTGCCTGTACAAGCAACAGTAAAACCGCAGTCAACCTTTTGCCGTTTGTCAATCCCCGCAAGGCGCGTTTTGCTTCCCTAAGCGCCTCCATTTGCCGCCAGGCAAGCTTTTTTCCCAGTAACGATTCAAACATTGTGCACATCCTTTCTTTGTTTATAAAATCATTATATTAATGCCTGCTGAACAAGGTAAAACCCTACCATTATCAACCTTTGAAGTGTTTTTTGCTTTGTTCAGGTGCAAGGTTTTTGGCGTCAAAAATGAAGCGAAAGCTTCATTTTTGCAAACACCGTTTACAAACGGTGTTTGTTCATTGAATATTATATTAGATTTCTTATATAAAAACAATCCTTTTGGATAATTTTTGGTTTTGCCGCGCGCGTTCCCTTTTACGTGCCTCAAGGCAGGGGCCGATTTCAGCCGGCCCAGCGCAGAAGCAGCTTTGCGATCAGGGTAAAAATGCCGTTTTCGTAGCGCATTAACGATTCGCCCTTATATTTTCTGACGGTGGATTTCATGCTGCGCAGCCCAAAGCCGTGGTTTTCGGCATCCTGCTTGTCTGTCAAAAACAGCTCGCCCTGCCGTTTCGGCGGCGCTGCGGCGGAATTCGCGCACGAGAGCACGAGATAGTCCTCTGTGCTTTGGATTTTGATGTTGATGAACCGCTCCTCGCCCTCAGGCAGCTTTTTGCAGGCCTCCACCGCATTGTCAAGGGCGTTGCTGAGCAGGATACACAGATCCATCGGCTCAATTTTGGGCGGTGTACCCTCAAGCAGGGTGTCAAGGGGGCAGATGTCATATTGGGTGGAGATTTGATTCTTTTTTGCCTCCAGCAGCTTTTCGTTGAGAATCGCGTCCACCGCGTTGTTGCCGCTGATGCGCATGAACGCGGCTTCGTCCACGGTGTTTGCCATGGTGTTGACATATTGCCGCAGGGCGGCATAGTCCTCTTTTTCAATCAGGGCGCTCATGCACAACAAGTGGTTTTGCATGTCGTGCCGCAGCGCGCGCATGCCGTTATAGGAGTTTTCAAGCTGGGTGATGGATTTGCTCTGTACCTGCGTCTGTGTTTCCAGCAAGCGGATCCGTGAGCGCACCTCAATTTGGTTTTGCAGGCGTGAAAAGAGGAAAAAAACCATGATGTTGATGAAAATCAAGCCGAACACCGCCGCGATGATGTAGCCGTAAAGCCCCACGGCGGGCACATCCACAACAATGTCGTTGACGATAATTTGAACCTTTTCGCCGAAAAACTTCTCCTCAGAGGGGAACAGCTCAAGCGAATATTGAAAGGCGGAAAGCGTGAGCATGGTCGTGACGGGCACGGTCAGCAGTGCGAGCCAGTAGCGGAAAGTGATGTTGTTTTGCCTGCGCTTGATAAAGGCCGAAAGCAGCAGGATGAAGGTCATCAAAAACACCTTTGGCAGCACGAGCTCCAGGATGTCAAACAACAGGGTTTCAGAATCTATTCTGGGCCAGTCTTTGGGGATTCGTGAAACAACAAGGGAGGAGAGCAGGTTTGAAAGGGTGAGCAGAATGGCGAAAAAGGCGCTGTAAATGATTTTATAGCGCAGCGAGCCTTTATATAAAAAAGTAGAAATCAGAAAAACGCCGGCGACCTTGAGCATGGTTTGCAGGTTGAACAAAAACACGGTGCCGTCAGAAAGAAACAGCAGGACAAGCAGCCCGAACAACGCAAGGTGTTTGGGCCAGCCGGAGGTGTATTTTCGCTCAAAAAAGCCGTCCAGCATGACTGAAATCAGAATGATTTCAATGATGGGCGCGAGCATTTTGATGGTTAAAAACAGCAGGTTTTCAAACATGGCGGCATCCTTCTAGTACTGAACTCCGTTTAAGAAGTGTACAAAATATCGAGCAAAAACTTTGATTTATGCGGTTTTGTGAAGATGTTTTGTCTACACCTCTAACGGATTTCAGTATAACTTACTTGAAATTATTTCATAGATATGGTAAACTGAATTATCTTAAAAAATGATGAGCATTTTGTGTTTATGTCAACACGCCATAATAAATGCAAGGTCCGCTTTTTTGTGGCGTCAATTCTCATTGTTGTGATTTTATTTTGACAGGAGCGTTTTTTTTGGGCGATAAAAAAAGAAGAAAGCGGGCAAATCTAGTTCAACTTCTAATTGTTTTATTTGTGGATATTCTTTTTGTATGGAACGGATTAGACCTTTTGAAATCCGGGGGTACGGTTGCAGCAATGATATTGTTTTTTGCCGCTGCGCTGCCCACTGCACAAGTTTTTTATAATCTGCGCAAGCAACGTGTTTTTGATCGATTATCACTTACGGCGCCCGTCCACACCGTTTCGGCAAAAGTTAATTATAAGACAACTCAGGCCATACGCATCCGCCACTATACCGAACCAAAATATATTGCTTCTTTTGAGCTGCTTGACAAAAGCAGAAAAAATTTGCCGGTTGAGGTGAAAGACTTGAATTTACTGAATAAGGGGGATTTTGGAATCCTGACATACAAAGAACAAGGCAAATTTTTGCAGTTTGTCGGTTTTCAGCCGCAGTCTTAAAATTAAGGCCATGCCGCTGTATCACCGCAGCGTCCATAAAATCGCCTCGCTGATTGCTTTTTGATAACGCTTGCTCACGGGGATCACCGCGCCGCTGTTGAGTGTGATTTCATGCCCGTTCCACTCTCGGATGTGCTTTGCGTTCACAAGAAAGCTCTGGTGGCAGCGCACAAAGTCGTTTTTGGACAGTGCCGTTTCGGCATTGTCCATTTTTTCATAGGTTTTGTACTCTTGCTTTTGGGTGAAGATGATCAGAATCCGCTTGCGGCTCTCGCAATAGAGGATCTCAGCCACGGGCAGGCGGATGCTTTCCGTGCCGAACTGAAAGGCAAACACCGCTTCGTCTGTGTGCAGCAGCTGGTGCAGGGCCTCTTTCAAGATGCGGTCAAAGCTGTAGTCAAGCTCCAGCTTCATAATGTATCGAAACGCCTTGACCTCATAGCCCTGAAACACGTGCTCTGCCGAGGATGTGATGAAAATAATCATCACGTCAGAGTCCATCTTGCGAATGCGCTTCGCCGTTTCCATGCCGTCAAGCTCATCCATGCGGATGTCAAGCAGCACAAGGTCATAGGGCTTTTGCTCTGTTTTATATGCCGCGAGCAGGGAGGCGCCGCTGCCGAACGTGTCTGTTTTGGCCTCGGCGTCAAGCTTCGCGAGCACTGCGCGTGTGCGTTCCTCTAAGGTATCCTGCATGGCTTTTTCATCGTCGCAGATTGCGATTTTCAGCATGGCGTTCACCTCCGTTTGGTGCGGTTAAGGCCTTTTGTTTGGTCTTTTCTTGATCAGGATAAGCTTTTTTATCTCTTCAAGGTGTGTATTGTCTTTGATGTCAATAAACATCCATTTGCCGTCATGGTAGGTTTTTGAGGCGTCGTAATAGCCGTAAATAAAAT
The DNA here is from genome assembly GCA_031270605.1 of Oscillospiraceae bacterium. Lineage (GTDB taxonomy): Bacteria > Bacillota > Clostridia > Oscillospirales > Acutalibacteraceae > JAISXG01. The sequence goes on from JAISXG010000014.1 coordinate 13,113, forward strand.
CCGAATATTCTGTTTTTGACAATTCAAACTGCGCCCGCTCTGCCTTGCCGAAGATAACGAGCACCGTAAAACAGCCCTCTTTTATGTATAAGGTAACAAATGTTTTGCCCCCGCGGCGGAATTTCAATTCATTTTTTTCATTCCACAGCTCATCCATCACATAGTTTTGACGTATAAACTCCAGCAATTCATAGAATGTGCTTGTTGATTGCCCCAGCAGGGCTTCAATTTGCATTTTCAATTCCATTGATATACCTCATTCATATAGCAAACTATTAAGGTGGTTTTTTGTTCGTGTGAAAGAAAAATGGCCGCCGCAGAGCTCTGCGGCGGCCTTGCCGCGAGAAAACTTATTTCAGCCGCAGCTTCAAGGTTTTGATTTCAAAGGGTTTAAACGTGAGGTCCAGAACATTGTCAATGGGATACGTGAGGGGCGCGTCGTTTTCTTCCATCATGTCGCATTCCGCGGCGGCAGCGATGGTTTTGGCGCTTGTGAACGCACAGGCGGTCTGCCTGTTCCATGTTTCAAACACGCGCACGATGATTTCGTCGCTGTCCTCGCACTTTTTGACGGTTTCGATGACGATATTGTCCTTGTCAACCGAGAAGAGCGAAAACTCCGCCGGCAGCTCGCCCATACCTTCGGTGATCGTGGTGTAGAGCGGGTAATTGAGCGAATAGCCCTGGCTCACAACGTCAGACTGCGCGACATGCCCGCCGTGGGGATAGATGGAATAGGTGAAGTAGTGCATGCACTTGTCCTGATCCGGCTGGGGGCTGTTCTGGCAGCGGATGAGGGTCAGGCGCAGCAGGTTGTTTTTGATATCATAACCGTATTTGCAGTCGTTGAGCACCGAAAGGCCGAAGCTGTTGTCGCTCACGTCGGCCCATTTCTGCGCGGCGACTTCAAACTGCGCGAAGTCCCAGATGGTGTTGCGGTGCGCGCTGCGCTCAAGATTGCCGAACTGAATGTCATAGGTCGCCTTGACGGCGTTCACGTCAACAGGGAACAGGGCTTTGACGATATAATAGTCCTCTTTCCAGTCCACCACGTTTTCAACGTCAATGCGCTCAATATCATTATAGACGATAATATTCTGCGTGAAGAGCGAGCTTTGGAAACGCCTTGTGATTTGAATGACCGTTCTCACCGGGCCGTTTTCAATGACGGTTGTGCTCTGCACGTCGTTGATGGGGCTTTCTTTCTCTTCAAAATAGGCGTTCACATCCCAGGCCGGGTGGGCATAGGGGCGGTCTTCATACGCCACGATCTCATTGAGCTTCTTGCCCTCGGGTGCTACCGAGCGGCCTGTTTTCTTATGAATGAGCTTTGCAATTGCCATGTCGCCGTCAAACTCAAAGTCAAAATGACGGGATGTGATCTTGTTGCCGTTCACAACAGCCGCCGTGTTTTTGTTTTCATAGGCAATGGGCTGTACGAGATAGGTTTTGTAGCCCTTTGACGGCACAGCTTCTGCGACAAAAATGATTTTGCCGTCGTGCGTGGCCTGATAGGGCACGGCAGAGCCGTCTGCGTCAACCAGTGTGAAAGCGGAGCTTGCGGGCGGGTCGCAAATCACGGCCTCTGTGCGCGCAAAGCCCAAAGTGTTAAACACCACAAGGGAGCGGCCAGCCGCCTTGATGTCTGCCGCAACGCGGTCAAAGGCGGAGGTGAGCATGTATTTGCCCTCTGTCGTAATGGCTTCATACTGCTCTTTTGAGTCATCATAAACGGCTTTGATGGAGGAGCCGGGAATGATGTCGTGGAACTGGTTGAGCAAAATGATCTCCCAGCCGTTGTCAAGGCCGGTTTTTGGGTATTTGTCAAAGCCGCCGTCTTTCACCGTCGCGGCGAGGACCGATGCGGTTTCAGCATCCTGATACAGCACCTCGCTCTTACGGTTATAGCGCTTGTTGCTTGCCTGGGCCGTCAATGTGCCGCGGTGATATTCAAGATAAAGCTCGCCGCACCATGTGTTCAGCCTGCGGCTGCCCTTGACCTCCGCGTCAAGGCGGTCAAAAAACTCGCGCGCGGTTTCAAACTTCACCTTGGGGCAGCCCTGAATGCCTGCCTCCATACGCTTGCCGTGCTCAAACATGTGCTGTGTGGGGCCGCCGCCGCCATCGCCCCAGCCGTAGGAAAAGAGGATGTTTTTGTTGAGGTCCTTCTGCTGGTAGCGGTACCAGCCGCCCATGACCTGCTTGGGTTCAAGGTGGCCGTTGTAGGTGGTTGTGTTGCGGCCCTCGTCCTCGGTCTTATAGTCCTGCGAAGGAATAAAGTGCGAAAGCACCTCGCTGCCGTCAATGCCGCGCCACATAAAGGTGTCGTAGGGCAGTTTTGTGTATTCGCTCCATGAGATTTTGGTCGTCATAAAGTAGTCGATGCCGCTCTTTTTCATGATTTGCGGAAGGGACGCGCTGTAGCCGAACACGTCCGGCAGCCAGAGGATTTTGCAATCCTTGTCAAACTCTTTTCTGAAAAAGCGTTTGCCCACGAGGAACTGGCGAACGAGGGATTCACCTGAAGAAACATTGGTGTCCGCCTCGACCCACATGCCGCCTTCCACTTCCCAGCGGCCCTCGCGGATGCGGCGGCGCATGCCTTCATACACCTCAGGATAGTCTTTTTTGACATAATCATAAAGCTGCGCCTGTGAGGACATGAATTGATAGTCCGGGTTTTCCTCCATCATCTTCAAAACGGTCGCGAAGGTGCGGCCCGTTTTGTCGCGCGTCTGGCGCAATCTCCAGAGCCACGCAACGTCGATGTGCGTGTGGCCGATGGAGGAAACGGTAACGCCGGTTGTATCTTTGCCATAGAGGTTTTCGTCAAGAAACGCGATCGTGTCAAACACGTTCTGCTTGAACGCGTCGCCATAGGGCGCATTCAAATTGAGCATGTTGATGGCCTCTGTCAGGGTCTTGATGATTTCAACACGGGCCAAATCGTCAATGCCATGGAGGTTCGCAACCTCAAGAGGGGTTCTGATGTGGTAAAGCAGCTTGTAAACATCCTCATCGATCACGTTGAGACGCGCGCGCATGCGCACCTGCCCGCGCCATGTGAAGGTGTCTGTATGCGCGTTGAGGTGCACGTCATATTTCTCGCCGCCCTGTGCGCTTTGCAACAGCTTGACGGACTGATGGTTTGAATCCATGCCCTGCACGCAGTGGCCGTTTGCAAAGAAGATCAGCTGGGGGTTTGTCTGCGCCCAGTTGCCGTCGTCATAGGGATACACCTGATAAAACACGGTTTTGCCCTTGAACCGCTCGGGGATGGTGAAGCTGTGGCGGAACCAGCAATAGCATTCGGGGTAGCCCCACCAGTCTGTTTCATGGTTAAAGGGCGCCCATGTGCCCTCGTCTTTGTCCGCGATGGAATACTGGCCGTCGCGATATTCAAACCCGCCCAGTGCTTTGCTGTCTGTAATCAAATATTTTGATTGCAGCATTCCCAAAAGGTGACCGATGCGCTTGGAATACATAAAGCGCTCTGAGTTTTTGTCTTTGAACGGCATGACGTCAAAAAGAGCCATAAACATCCTCCTGTTTTGCCCGCAGAGCGTGCCTGCGAGTCCTTTATCGTTTTTATTCTACAAACTTTACCATATAAAAGCAAGCTATTTCTTGCGGAATGCCAAAAGTTTTTTCAGCATAAAAGGGAGCTACCGAAACAGGGAGTTCCAGACCGTTTTTCTTTCTGTCGGACGGGATGGATCCTGAATGTGGTCGGCGCTCACCAGAATCGTGTCGTTGCCGATGACGGTGATATCCTCCCATTTGATTTTGATATCTTCTTCACGCGGGCCCAAAGAAATCAGCTTTTGGCGGCCGAAAATAATGAGCGAAATGAGCTTGCCCGTTTCCGTGTCGACCTCCACATCGCAAACAGGCCCAAGGCGGCACCCTGTTTTTGTGTTGATAACGTCTTTTTCACATAATTCCTGAATACTGCAAAGCATAAAAATCCCCTTCCTTTGTTTCTGTTTCACTTCCTATTTTTATTCAAAGGGCAGGCAAACTATGCGGCAGGGGAGGGGGAGGAATCAAAACAGGGCGATAAAATCCTCAAGGTAGTGAATAGGCACAAAATCACCCGAATGGATCATCTCTATGATCTCTTCTTTGGAGGCAAGGCGCGCGTCCGCCGTTTCTCCCTCTTGCAGCACAACGTCCGCAAGATTGACCGGCTGCCGAAAGAGCCAGACGTCATGAAAATCCGAAGGGGCTTTCAAAGAGAGCACCTGTCTTCCGTTTTCGGGGAAGAGCACAAGCCCGGTTTCCTCCCGCACCTCCCGCAGCGCGGCGGAAAGGCTGTCGTCACCCGAAAGAGCGGAGCCGCCTGTGTTTTCCCACAAATTCGCAAAGCCCTTGTTGGGGCTTCTTTTTGTGATCAGGTATTTGTTTGTGCTTGTGTCAAAAATCCACACCCCCACAACAATATGGTAGTCGCCCTGCGGCAGCGGGTCGCCGCGGCGGTGCGTGCGGCCTGTGGGGCGGCGGTGTCCGTCATAAATATCCCATAGCTCGAGGGCATTGCTCTGAAGGTTGAGCCAGCCTTGCATATAATTGAAAATCTGCGGCTGAATTTCAGGATAGGTGAGGCGCTCTGGCAAGGCGTCACGCAAAACATATTCGGCGATTTCGTGCTCAGGCGGCAGGCCTGCGAGGCCTGTAACCGTCGCGAGATAAATGTAGCCGCCCTTCACGCCGTCCCGCATGCTCACGGTGTATGCGGTGATCTGCCTGAGGTCATATTGCACCGCGCCGGTTTCTTCAAACAGTTCCCGCCCCGCTGCGGCAAAGGGCTCTTCCCCCGGTTCGATATGCCCGCCGGGAATCTCCCACGTCGCCCGTTCCTTGTGGCGCACAAACAGCCACCGATTTTGATAGCGCGTTAAGATGATCACATATAAAAGTTCCGCACCCTTCGGGAACTCGGGCGAAAAAGCGATTTGCACTTCTTCCTTCATGAAAACTGCCTCTTTTCTGCTATTTCTAATATATAGCCGATTAGGCCTTGTTTGTAAAATGACAACTTACCCAAAAGACGAATCTTTTTCCGCAATCCTGCGTTAAAAAATCTTGCAATACGGCAAGTATTTCTGCGATTTTTTGCCTTGTTTTGCGAAAAAATCTTTCGCTTTTCGTCAAATTGCTATTTTATAAACAAGCAGGCCTAGCCTCAAAACCGTCCCGGCCTTTGCGGTCTTTTTCCGCCCCCGACGCGTCCAAAATGCTCGGAATACGAAAATATTCCTGCGCTTTTGTCTTTTCGGAAATAAAAAATCCTCGCAAAATCCGGAACACTTTTGGAGCGAATCGACTATATTGTTGTTTTTCTCTTGATTTTTTTCATAATCGTAGTAAAATTATAACAGTAAGGCTTTGAATACGCAAGATTTTTAACCGAAAGGACACAAAAAAGGATGGACATCAGGATTTTAAACAACGCGCAGGAGATTGCACAGGCGGTGGGCGACATTTTCTCCGCGCAGCTTAAAGAACAGCCGCGGAGCATTCTGGGGCTTGCCACAGGCGCCTCTCCTGTGCCGACCTATCAATATCTGATTGATTTATATAAGAAAGGTAAAATTTCTTTCAAAGATGTAAAAACCTTTAATCTGGACGAATACTGCGACCTCCCGCGGGAGGACAGGAACAGCTATTATTCCTTTATGTTTGAAAATCTCTTCAGTCATGTGGACATTTTGCCCGAAAATGTGAATATTCTTGACGGCAACGCGGTGGATGTTGATGCCGAGTGCGCCGGCTTTGACGCCAGGATCGAAAAAATGGGCGGCATTGACATTCAGCTGCTGGGTATCGGCACAAACGGTCACATCGGCTTTAACGAGCCGGCCGAGGCGTTCACAGAGGGTACCTTTAAAGTGAAGCTGACGAACAGTACGATCCAGTCAAACAAAATCTATTTCCCTGACGGCCACATGCCGCGCTATGCCCTGACGATGGGCATCGGCTCCATCATGAAGGCAAAGAAAATTATTTTGATTGCCACGGGTGAGGCGAAGGCGCAGGCCGTGAAAGCCATGGCAAAGGGCGAGGTCGCGCCCGCGTGCCCCGCGTCTGTGCTGCAAAACCATGCGGATGCGGTGATTTTTCTTGACAAGGCCGCCGCATCACTGCTGTGAGTTTTGATATGCAGCACCGTTTCATTCCGTCTTTTTGAAATGCGGTATCGTTCCACCCCGGTTTCTTGTTGTAACACTGTTTCACTCTGATTTTTTGGAATTTCAGACAGTGCTCTCCTTGTTTTTATGATATATCTTTTTTGATTTTTGTGAAAGGGCTTGTCAGAATCCTCTTTTTCGCTTATAATAACTACGCTCACAAACAAACCGCCTGAACAGGCGGGCTGTGATTCGCCCGCAAACTCGGCTCACGCATGAGTTTTGTTCGGGAGCGCGCGCTGTGAGCGCAGTTTTTTTGCGGATATGGCGGAATTGGCAGACGCGCCAGATTTAGGATCTGGTGGGCGACCCCCGTGCAGGTTCAACTCCTGTTATCCGCACCAAAAAGTCCATACTTAAACCAGTGGTAAAAAAAATACTGCTGGTTTTAGTATTTATGGCATCAATAAAATCCGGTAAAAAGTAACGGGCAGTCGATTGCGGCTGCACGTTACT
>JAISXG010000076.1 GCA_031270605.1 Oscillospiraceae bacterium
ATTTTGTCATGCAGCAAACCCTCTAACTCTTCCTCATTCACAGCATAATCGCTGTACTGCAGGGTATCATCTGCTTGTATTGGCTTTAAAAAATGTAATTCCTCAACGCTCAAACCTGTACCCGTTTTCCAATACACTGTGATAGCAACATCTTCCATACCATTATGATCGAAATCCCCCGTGAAAATTTTTGGATGATGGGTTCTTGGGCTATAAAACTCCCAATCAAAAAACTGCCCCTGCTTACCGGTATACAGAACCACTCCTTTGGGCCAAACACCGTAAAGAAATAATTCTTTTTCAGGCAAGGAAACTAAGAGCGGGAATTTATACAGTCCCCATTCCTTTTCCGGAACGGGCACTAATAAGTCTGTTGTATTGTTTATAGCGCTTGTTGCTTCAGGCTGTTCTTCTGTCTTTCCGATAGAACATGAGGTTAAAAGTAATAAGAGCATAATAAAAGATAGAATTCTTTTAATGGTAGAAGAATGTATTTCCGCCATATGTTACAACTCCTCTCGGTGTAACCAGTGTAGTTCCTGGGCCAAATGAGAATTTCCCCCCATTCCTGTTTACATTATCATTGTATGTTGATGTCAGATTGAAAAACAAATGTGAACTCGTAATACCGGACGGAGGTGTAATTGTTTGTCCGTTCACAACTTTAACGGCCAACGCATATGCGTGTTCCCAAGCTTCAGAATCCATTTCTGATTCACTCAAATTTTTCGCGGAAGAATAGCCATCAAATTGGCCGGTTGTACATATTTCTTTAAAGGTCAATCCAAATTCTGATGATTGCTTGTTATACCTGTTTTGTATTACAACTGCAACAGCAGTTTGCCCCGCTTTCCAATCAGGGTATTGTGTTCTGCCGTGCTCCTCGCCATATATTGTTCTCGCAACAATATCTATATTATTAGTTTTGGATATGTTTAATGATTTTAAAACACTGAATAATTTGTTTATAAACTCAGCTAGACGATTGACAAATTGCATGAAACCATAGAGTCCCGAAACATCGTTTGTTCCAGAAGGATCAATCATATTTACCGGATTGTTTCCGCAATAAACAAACATGTTTGTTCTGATAATTCCATCCCCCGCAATAAATAGCGCATCTGCATTGAGGAACCTACCCCATTCTGGGTTGTAATATCTTGATTGCAGATAGTAATAACCGGTTTCGGTATCGTAGTAATAGCCGCGGTAGCGAATTGGATTCATGTTGCCGATGTGCGCCGGGTTGGTAATGGGTGTGCCGTTCGCGTCGGTGACAGCGATGAGTTTTCCCAAATATTGTAGAGATAGTTCGCCATCGTGTCACCAACGCTTTGACCCATGATTGAATTAATGAAAAGTCGCCAGATATTTTTCTAATTCCGAATAGAACAAATCGAATGCTGCACTATCTGAGCCTGCAGTTTTGATAAGGATATTTGACCAGTGTCTATGCAGATTGCCATATCGTTCGGCAATAAACTCCTGGAAGCCTGAAAGAAATTCAGGAAAAACACCGTCGCGATCATGCATACAATGCATATATCCATACAGATAAGTCGATAATAATTTGATGGATTTCTTACCTATTAGAAGATGATATCTGTTTTTCATGAGGTTCAATAAATTATGAAAATCTTTATCCATACTACATCTCCTATATATAGATTTTTGTTACAGTTGGTTTATTATATGCTGCATCAGCAAAGTCATTAATCCATACTTGTTCAGGTAAACCAGTTGGATGAACATTACAATACACAATGCCATTATATAATATTCCAACATGGATTCCATTTTCAGAAATAATTTTATTCTTTGATATACTCTCAACATAACTCATGGTTGGAAAAACTAATGATATTGCATAACCATGTAATTTATTTTTAATTAAATATTCTTGCATATCAGTTGCTGCTTCCACACATTTTAAATTCCCATATTTTCTAGCAATACGACCAAGGTCAGAAGGGATTGATGCAGTTGAAGAGCCTATTGAAATACTACTGAAAAAAGTAGCGATTTGATTAAAAAAGTTTGTAAATTGTTCTTGAAAAAGAGTAAAAAAAGCAAAGATTCCGAAAAGGGATTTCCAGATATCACTGTCATTACCGTGGTCGATCACGCCTTCATTGTTGTATCCGCTTGGATCACAAAACATGACCGGGTTATTGAGGCAATAGGCAAACATGTTCGTTCCTGTAAGATTATTACCTGCTGCAAACAATGCGTCGGCGTTGAGGAAGCGGCCCCACTCCGGGTTGTAGTAGCGGGACTGGAGATAATAATATCCGGTTTCGGTGTCGTAATAGTAACCGCGGTAGCGGATGGGGTTGACGTTGCCGATGTGCGAGGGGTCGGTGATCTTATTCCCGTTTGCATCAATCACTAAAATAACTGCACCTCAAGCGTCACTCTTTTTTTCTATAGGTGACATATGCAAAGCAATGGAATTAGCCAAGCTTTATGATACCTTTTTCAATCTCATCCGAAAAAGCATTTTTTATATACTCAAGCGTTATTTTCGTACCCTTTTCGCATTTTTTCTCAAAATAGGAGACATTATGCGATAAAATATGGAGTTTCTCCGTTTTAAGTTCGTTTTGTATAGCGGCCTGCGTTACCATGTGATCTTTGAATTTATTCCGCATCTCCTCATTGTTAGAAACCGCCTCAACAATTCGATTTCCCCACTGCTCATTACGCAGATATAGCTTATCCCAAAAGTCTAACGCTCCACCCCAATCTTGAAGGTGCGTAGAAAGAGTGTAAAGGCATGGAACGATAACAGACTCCGGCTTTTGTTTAAACATCAACATACAAAAATCATAAAGATCCTGCGCTGTCTTTATTTTTTTAATAGAGGGAAACACCAGCATCTGCACATATTGAAGCGTTTGTTTTAATTGCATTTCAATCGAATAAACCTCATTGGATTGATATTGTCTATATCCGGGAGTGCTATCCGCATAAGCTACTTCAAAATGCGGGATCCTGAAGTATCCAGAGGCATATTTTGCCTCTTCCAGATGTTCCAACAGAACCCCTTCCATCATGGTTGCGACCGAAAAACCTACCTCCATTATTTTTCCAGATGCCAAGCGTCTACAATTCATAGATATTATATTCCCGCTTTCAAAATCAAGTTTATACCAACATTCATATTTTTCAAAAAATCCCATTGCAAGCAATTGCTCCCGGCACTCTTTAAATAATTCTTTTTTCGCCTCCCGAAACTGCATTCGACACATCTCCTTTTTTTCTTTATACTTTTCTAGTTGTCCACATACAAAAGGCTTCCAATTCTGCAAAGAGAGCATTGTGCTGAACTGGAAAACAGTTTTCACAATACCCTCTTGCAAAACTTATAAAAAATTAATACTATAAATAATTACATGTTTTTAAAAGCAAAAAACGTTTTTACTGGCAATATTCTCTATGCGGCCCATGGCAACCCACTACCACCGGTATTGGAATTATTAGATGAGTCATTATCTGCTTTATTTGAGACAACAAACAATCCCAACATTCCTAGCATGGCAGCGAAAAAAACTGCAATTCTTTTCCAAAACGACTCTAATTGTTCAGTTTTCGCATATTGATAATAAATAATTCCATCCCCCTCATACAAGACCTCAACTGTATAGTCTTCATATTGAAACGAGAAAGAATCTATACGCCCACCTGTATTGAAGGGGCTATTATCATATTTTCCAAAAGCCACTTCAATACTGTCTGCATCTAAATATTTTTGTAGCTGCTTCTTAGCGGATGAAAAGCTTACTGTTGCCCTCTTTACTTCCCATATTTCTTGAGTACTGGAGTCATACAAATCACAATATCCATATTTCCCTGCAAGCCTAAGTTTTGTAGTTGTATAATAAACAGTCTTTTCACTTAACAGGCTATGTCTTCTGGCGACTTCCGCTACAACCTGATCGTGAATTGTTCGATTGCTTATATTGCCACTTGGATCTAAAAGCATGACCGGATTATTGAGGCAATACGCGAACATGTTAGAACCGGTGAGGGACGAGCCGGCGATGAACAGGGCATCGGTATTCAAAAACCTACCCCATTCCAGGTTGTAGTAGCGGGACTGGAGGTAGTAGTACCCGGTTTCAATGTCGTAATAATAGCCACGGTAGCGAATCGGGTTCCTATTGCCGATGTGAGAAGAATCGGTAATCGCGTTCCCGTTCGCGTCTGTTACAGAAACAACCTTGCCCCAAGTGTCATAGAGGTAGTTTGCAACTACATTGCCGCTGCTGTCATAAATTCCGGTCACGTCGCCCTGCAAATTGCGCAGGTAGTAATAATTCACACCGTTATACTGCACGCCGAGCATCGTTCCGCCGGCGGAATAGACATAATTCAGCGTGTTCACGCCGTCTGTCTGGCTCATCAGCAGGCCGCCCGCGTAGGTGTATTCCGTCGTGGTTTCGCCCGAAATCTTCTTTGTGCGCAGGCCCGTTTGGTTGTACTTAAACGTGAGGTCTAGCCCGCTGCCGCTAATTCCCGCAAGCTGCCGCCCCTTCTGCCAAGTAAACGTGCGGCCGTCATAGGTCAGCGGATTGCCGATTTCGTCATAGGTGATAGCATTGCCGTCATAGGCCGTTAAGAGGTCTTTCCAGTTTGCGTTCTCATAATCATAGGCGTAAACCTCTTGCACCGCGCCAAGCGTACCCGTCGTGTAGGCGTATTCGCTTTTCGCGAGGATGTTGCCGCCGCTGTCATATGTATATGTGGTTGACTTATCGAGCCATGCGTTGTCCTCACGGATGAGCTGATTCAGCCCGTCGTAGGTGTAGGTCGCTTTCAGCGCGCCGTTTTCGGAAATCGTAGTGATGTTCCCGTTCGCGTCATAGGTATAGGTGTATGTGCCGTAGTTGGATTCAACCGTGTCGCCGTTGAGCTTCTCATTTGTCATGCTACCCACAAGTGCGGTCTGGTTCGTGCCCGAAGTCAAGTATTCATACGAAGTGCGCACCTTTGTGTTTGGCTGGCTGGGGTCAATCGTGTGCGTCTTGCCGCTCGGGCGGTTCAGGCTTGTGTAATCATAGTCCAGCGTGCCGCCGCCCATGGATACAAGCAGGATCTGGTCGATGAGCTGGCTGTCCTCTTGGAAGCTGTACATTGTGCCCGAAAGCAGGGTTCCGTTTTTCGACAGCGAGAGGTTTTCCATATTCCCCGCCGCGTCATAATGCATCTTAACGCGCGTTCCGTCATTGCCCACAACGTCTGTCAGCCGCCCGGAAAGGTCGTATTCGAGCGTATACCTCTTGCCGCTCTCGTTGTCAATGATCTCGCCCGCCTGATTGTTGGCATTGTATTTGTAGGCGTAGGTCTCAGCTCCATTGTATTTCTCTTTTGTGATCCTGTCAAGAGAATCATACTCCGGCTCGTAAGTTTGACCGTTGCCGAAGGTGGAGCTCTGGAGCGTGCTGTTCGCGTTGTAGGTGTTGGAGGCAAGGGTTTGGGAGCCCACCTTTGTTGCAGTCACACGCATAAAATGGTCATACTCATAAGAATATGTGGTTCCGTTGCGTTCGATGGTCGAGAGCGCGTTATCCTGATAACTAAACTCCGTAGTAACCGGCTCATCCGGTTCCGCTTCGCCCGTTACGGACAATTGACGGTCATTTTGTGGGTCATAGGTATAAGTCCTCGTGTTGCCGTTTGGGTCTGTGGCTGATAACAGCAGACCCTTTGTCGTGTCGTAATTGTATTGCGTAACGCCGCCGCGCTCGTTGGTCGTGGAGACGGGATAATTGTAATCGGCGGTGTATGCCGTGGATGTCTCCACCTTGTTTGCGCCGTCGTCTGTGGAGGTTTTGACGCGGGTGGGGATGCCGTAGGTCGTTGTCGTCCCCGACTGCGGCTCATAGAAATATTCGGTTTTAACGCCGTCGCTGGAGGTAGCGCTTGTGACGTTGTGCTTGTCGTCATACGTGTACGTTGCGCTGCTGATCGTTTCATTGTCTTTCTTCGCGGTCACCGCGGTTAAATCCGAGCCCGTGTAAGCGTAATGCACGCTCTCACCTGTGTCGCTTTTGACGGTGTTCAGCTTGCCGTCGGAGTTATACGAATAGCTGGCCCCGTAACTGCCGACATAAAGCGCAGCGCTTCCAAATGCCGCGGAATTCGACTGCCGGTAATAGGTAAGATTATATTGCACTTCTGTGCAGTCTTTCGGTAAAATATAAGAGCCGCCTAATGTCTGGAACGCGTGAACATCATAGTTAAAATCAGCTCCAAACGTATAGGAGGTGCCATCCGTAAAGGTGGCTTTGATGATCACAGCATAGCTTCTTTCTGTATTGACACCTTCTTTACCTGTTGCGTAAGAACCTGCAAACGCGCTGTATACAAGCGTATCTCCGGCTTTGGCATTCACCGGAATCGTTTGCCTGATAAACTTTGCTTTCGCCGGGTCTCCGCCCATTAACATATAATTTTTTCCGCTGTAATCCTGCACCTTATCATCTGACGATAAATTTCCGCCTGTCCATTTGTCCGGGTTATTACCGCTTGTCACATAAGTGAAATCATTATTTTCAAGCAGGTTATATTGATTGACCACATCGCTTTTTTCAAGCTGAACCGCGTCAAAATATGCCGTACCCTGCGTGGTTACATCAAGAAAGATCCCAAGTGTGCCCGTGCTGTTTTGTGGAATCTTGACGGTATACTGATATCTTGTCCACTCGTCACATACCCTGATAAAATCAATTTCTTCGTAAACCCCTCCGTTTGTTGTCATCGGAACAACCCGGATTCTGACTCCTCCCTCAGGATTCATAAAAGCGGAGGGAATTTTGATGTATGAAGATAAAGTATAGGTCTGCCCCGCTTCCACTGCAATGGTTTGTTCCGCACGTCTGCTTCCATAGGCTGATTCCTGCGTAATCGAAAGATACCGGTTACCAGTGAAAGCGTCACCGGAAATAATTTCAAAACTGCCCGTGGTGCCGCTAGAAAACGAGTAGTTCCAGTCTCCCGCATATTCAAAGCTATGATTTTTAACCAGATTATTCACAATAGCTTGTGTTGAAGAGCCTTTTTGCACAGTATTATTTAAATTTCCGCTTGTATTAAATTTTGTATACTGGGCTTGCCCTTCATGATTTCTGACATTTACAGTTCGTCCCGAATGGTCAAACAAGTGTGTATTTGATTTTCCATATTGGTCAGAGACAACCGTTTGTCCGTCGTTATATGAGAATGTCAATTGATTGACACTCTCCCTGTTTCCTGAAGTTTCATTTACTTGTCCCCTGCGATCCAGTTCCGAAACACGGTAGGAAATCTTATTTTTGCTGACTACAGGTTTATATGTAAGCAGCACATCTGAAGAATCGGAGGAAATAATTCTTGCAATATTGTTGTTTGTGTTATACAGGATCTGTGTTTCCTCGGCATCGGGGTAAATAATTTTGTCCAAATATCCGTTTACAGTGTAAATATATGAGACCGTTCGCCCTGAAGGATCTGTTATTCCAGTCAGATAATTAGAGGCGTCGTATGAGAAGGTTACCTCCCGGCCGACCGGATCCACTACCTTTGTTATTTTTCCGCCATTGTATACGATTGTTTGCTTGTTATCATTCGCATCCTCAACCTCAATAAGATAACCGTCTGAATTATACCGTTTGACATTACCCGTTTCATCGGTCATTTCAAAAGTATTGTCCACTTTTTTTGTAATAATCAAATCGGTTCCATACTCATAGGCAAACTGGTTTGATACAGCCGTGGACTTAAAGAAATGCACCGTATTGTCAGCGTCAATGAACTTATATATGTAGCCCTGTGACTTTAAAGCGCCATCGGGAAGTGCAACAATCTGTTCAAGAACATTTAATTTAAAACCGTTGCCCAGATTCATGTTTAAGTATGACCCGGATGAGTTGTCTTTATTGGAAGTATACACATGGTTCACAGCGATCGGCATTCTGCCGCCGTTCATCGCCACATCGCCGTGCAGATACGTCAGCCCACCGTTGTAGTGATTCACAAACAGCGTTCCCGAACGCCCCAGACCCACATTCTCATATGTCCAGTAGTCTTCCAGCCCTGTATTATTTACATAAGAAACAGTTAAAACCGGACGCAAACTGCTTGTTGACTCTTCAGATGAATAAAAATATACATCATTTATTGTGGACTCATCAGAAGAGGCCAGCATTAACCCGTTATTGTTGTTTTTTTCATACCATTCTTTTGTTGCTTTTGTAATATTAAAAGAATATTCATTCGTTCCCACCATGATGGTCGTATAGTCTTCAACGCGTTGTCCCTGATATCCATTGATACTGGTGCTGTATGGCTGATTATTCCACGTAATTCCCGATTGTGTCCATGTTGCCATTCCATTACAGTTATATACATTAACATAGAAATCCCGTAATGAACCTGATGATTTATATAATTTCATGACTGCATTTGTAACAATGCTGCAATCGGGAAGATCCGGAAGATCAAATTTGAGATAGGAACGGGTTCTCGAAATAATATCCCGCCCCATCATCAGCCTGTCACTGGTTCCGAAATTTTTATTTGGAGTCAACGTTCTGACATATGCATCATAAATGCTGGAAGCTTCTAATTTGAATTCCAACGTGGGATCAATCACGACGGGAAACACCCGCTCTTCATCATTCAGCCAATCCGGGTCAACCGTGATACTTAAGGTATATACGCCGTCATTTTCCGTCAGGTTCATTTCAACGGCATAACTGACCTCATCATTTGCGTCGTACATATACGGAGCCTGCAAAATAAAGACCGGCTTACCGTCATCTGCGTTTTCGAGCAAATAAATAGAGCCGTCTTCCTGTTCCTGAGGAATCAGCCCATCTAAATCCATATCAAATTTATAAATATATTCCTGCTGCGGCTCATAGATAACAATATTTTCTTTCAATCTATTTGAAGAGATTACATACTCCAAATCCGTGTCAGCAAAAATATCTTTATATGTTACGGCGGATGTGATTTTATTGAGGGCATACGCATCTTCATCCGTCTCATCTGTCTGCGAAGTGCTACCAGCCAAATCCGCTGTAAGATTATTTGATGAAAGTGCGTCTACGTCTGTTATTTGCGCCAAAGAATCCAACTGTATGTTTTGATTATTTTGACTCACTCCAAAGCCTACGGTATATCCATCACTGGCAACAGTGATTTTCTGGCCGTCAGCCAATGTTTGAGGAATGATAACCGGTGTGCCGGATTCTTTTGTCCGGTATATCACTGCGTTTTCTTCCGCCGCTGTATTCACCTGCTGTGCAATCAGTGTATTATCAATATCTTTCCATTTGCCTTCCTTTTCATAGTGAACGGGTTCCGGATATAACATGGCCGTATAAGTTCCGTCCGCATTACGGAAATGTTTTGTATTTTCATCACGAAGCGATTCCACCTCACCTATAAGTTCAGGGGTTTCAGTGTTTTCATTTGAAAGATAGTCGGTTTCCGGCAAATCTGCCGTTTCAGCATCAAACGTTAAATAATTACCGTCATCGATTACGGTACCCTGTTGTTCTGTGCCTGCGTCGGACGCAACAACCTGAAAACCAAGCGTGAAAGTTTGCGCAAAAAAAACAACTGACAGTACTACCGCAAGCATTTTATACCTTTTCTTCATCTCTTTTATTCCTCTCGATGTTTTTTTAATTGATTAAATTATATCATTTTTGGAATATATTGTCAAGTGCTTTTTATGGAATATTGTAATTATTTTGTTTCATAGAATCGAACCGTGTTTCACAAGGAATTTCTTTCATATATATCAAATTCATAAAAAAACAACCAGGCGCCGATCTTATTGATTGGCGCCTGATGTTTTTGTCTCTTTGCAAAGAGCCGTATTAGCCCGGCATAAAACTAAAGAGCCCTTGAATTGCAGAAATGATGGAGTGGAGCCACTTTGTAAGCTTCTGCCAGAAAGTCAGGCTTTCCTGTTCTACCGTGCGTGAGCTTTCAACGCTTCTGAACCCGTCATAGGGTGAGAGCAGTTCAACCTTAACCATAATCTTACAACCGTTGTCAGCATCCGTCAAATTATACTGTTTATCGTTGCTGAGAAGAACAGGGTCGCCGCCGGACGAATTGACACGATACCAAGAATATACCGCATAGGAAGCGGCTTCGGCATCCAGGCCCGAAACAACCGCGTGAAGCGTTTCGCCAACATACAGCGTCCCTGTCAATGAGAGGTTAAAGGTTTTGGGCGCGCGCGTCACTTCAAGATAAACAGTTTGCCTGACGGAGTCGTAGTTGTTTGCATCGCCGGGCTGATAAACCACAACATAATCCGGGTAAACACCGATATCAAGCCTCTGGTTTCTCTGCTCGAAATAGAAATACCCGCCAAGTTCACCTGTGGAAGCACCTGTGAATCTTGCATATGCAAGCGTATTGCCGAATTCAACAGTCGCATTGCTGGGGAATACGTAGCCCGTGGGAGTCGCCTTTGTAATATTTGCAAATAAATTGTTCTGGTTGGTAACGTCGAGCTCGTAGTTGCCCGCATGCGCACCCACCAATTTCGGTACGTTAAAGTATACGCGCTTATTCTGGCCGACAGACGCATCCACCACTTCACCGTTGATCACGGTGGTTTCCAGCCTCACGTCATCGTTGCGCAAGATACCTGCCAACTGGCCGAATGTCACCTGAATCGACCGGTCGTTGGGGATGTAAGACCTGGAGGCGGAAGCGGCGTTCACAGAAAGTGAAACCGGGTTCACAACAATCTTTGCAGGGCTGCTGGTGTTGTACTTAAAGGTGTAGTTGTCTGCAAACACTGAGGTCTGATCCACGAAAATCGAGTAGTCGCCGCCTGCGGGTGCGTATTGGTCGTAATCCGTTGTGAATGTGGGCGGGCCGCCTTTGATGACGTCGTCCTCACTCTCATTCGGGCTGATACCGGTGTAGCTGATGCTCACACGCGGCACAGGGTCGCCGTATTTCACCACATCCAGCACATTGGCATGCATGGTTACTTCTTTTGGTTTTACCCGCAGCGGAAGAAGCAGGTCAACGATCTTATAGTTGTTGATCTGGGTCTGGCCGGGGGTGTATCTGGCGGCATAGCCTTCGTTCATTACCTGCGGGATCAGGGCGGGGTTGATCCATGACCAGTTGT
>JAISXG010000087.1 GCA_031270605.1 Oscillospiraceae bacterium
GACGACGACCAGAGCATCTACCGCTTCCGCGGCGCGACAATCAAGAACATCCTTGAATTTGAGCAAAATTTTCACAATGCCAAGGTCATTCGGCTGGAGCAAAATTACCGTTCCAGCCAAACGATCCTCGACGCGGCAAACAGCGTCATCGCCAACAACACGGAGCGCAAGGGCAAGCAGCTCTGGACAAGCAACCCGAAGGGCGAACCCATCACGCACAAAATTACTTTTGACGAACAATCCGAGGCAAAGTATATCGCCGACGCCATCACAGACAGCGCGGCCGAAGGCAAAAACTGGGGCGACCATGTGGTGCTCTACCGCATGAACGCGCAGTCAAACAACATCGAGCGCGCCCTTGTGCGCGCGGGCATCCCCTACCGCCTTATCGGCGGCCACCGCTTTTATGACCGCAAAGAAATCAAGGATGCATTGGCATACCTGTGCGTTATTGTGAACCCGGCGGACGACGTGCGTCTGCGCCGCATCATCAACGAGCCAAAACGCGGCATCGGCGAAAGTACGCTCACCCATGTCGCGCGCATCGCGGGCGGCATGGGCGTGAGCATGTTTGAAATCATCCGCCATGCGGACGAATATGAGATACTCTCCCGCGCGGCGGGCAAATTAAAGCTGTTCGCGTCCATGATTCTCGGATTCATTGAGCGCAGCGAAAGCGTTCCCGCGCACGAACTGCTGCGCGCGGTGCTGCATGAAAGCGGCTATCTTGACGCTTTGGCGCAAGACATAGAATCTTATGAAGACCGCGTGGCGAACCTTGATGAGCTTGCATCCAACCTTGTGCGCTTTTTCAATGAAACACCGGACGCCGGCTTGCAGGAATTCCTTGAGGATGTCGCGCTCATGAGCGACATTGATAATTATAACGCGGACACGGACACCGTGATCTTAATGACGCTCCACTCCGCAAAGGGCCTCGAATTCCCCGTTTGCTTCATCGCTGGCATGGAGGAGGGCGTGTTCCCCGGCATGCAGTCAATTTACAACCCGGGCGATATTGAAGAGGAACGCAGACTTGCCTATGTGGGCATCACGCGTGCGAAAGAAAAGCTGTATCTTCTCAGCGCGGGCAACAGGATGCTCTATGGCTCAACCACCCACAACCGCCCCTCGCGCTTTGCGGGTGAAATCCCGGAGGGATTAAAAGACGAAGACAACGACCTGAAATTTTCTTCGGGTACATACACAACCCCCTTCGGCGGGCAGAAATATTCCGAAAACCAACGTCTGCCCTCAGAACCACAGCTGTTTCAAAAACAAAATGCAAAGCCACCCGCAAAACCCGCGGGCTTCGGCGCGTTCGGCGCGACGCAAAAAAAAGAAGCGCCCCTCGATTCCTACAAACCGGGTGACGCCGTCATACACAAAAAGTTCGGGCCGGGGGTCATTATTTCGTGTGAGGCCATGGGGAACGATATGTTATTGCAGGTGGCCTTTGAACAGACAGGCACCAAAAAGCTCATGGCCCGCGCGGCAAGGCTGGAAAAATTGTAAAAAACAGTGATGCAACTCAATCATCCAAAAACGGCGTGCGGATTGTGCGCAGGTGAAAGTTCACCGCGTCACGCGACTGGTTATAGCGATAGATGCTCAGCACCAAACCGATGCCGATATAGAGGCAAAGGTTTGATGAGCCGCCCGCACTGAAAAACGGCAGCGTAATGCCGACAACGGGCAGCAGCATCAGGCACATGCCCACGTTTACCACAACATGCCCGGCAATCATTGCCGCAACACCGTAGCACATCAGCGCGGTCGCATGGTCTTTTGACTGTTTGCCCGTACGGATGATTTTCAAAACAATGAAAGCAAGCAGCAGCAGCGCGGCGGCGGCGCCCACAAACCCGAGTTCCTCGCCAATCACTGAAAAGATCATGTCATTTTCCCGCATGGGCACAATGCCCGCCTGGGTGTAATCCCCCTGAAACAGTCCCTGACCAAACAGCCCGCCGGAACCGATGGCGATCATGCCCTTTTCCTGCTGGTAAATCACGGCGGGGTATTGCTCGGGATATAACAGCGCCAAAAACCGCTCCTTCTGCAAATTCTTCAGGGCGAACTTCCACACAAGCGGCGAGGCCGCGATTATTGCCAGAATGCCGCCCCCAAGGTATTTTAAAGAAAGTCCGCCGAGAAACATCATTCCGGCAAAAATAATCATAAAAATCAACGCGCTGCCAAGGTCGCCCGTAACGATGACAAGCGCGATGGGCACAAGCGCGTGCAGGCATAAAAACAAAATATTTTTGAGGGTATTCAGCTTATCTTTTACCAAATCAAGGTGCATGCCGAAGGTGATAACAAATCCAACCTTTAAAAGCTCTGACGACTGAAAAAAGAACGGTGCCGAGGCGGAACCAAGCCGCAGCCATGTGCGGGCGTCCGGCCGCTCGTCGGGACCGACGCCAATGGCGAGGGTCAGCACCATCAGCGCAAGGCACACAAAGGCAATGAGCGGCCACAGCCGAATGATAAACTCCGAATCAATAAACGAAATGACGATCGCCATAATCATGCCAAGCACAACGGCAATCAGCATTGTGCGCGCGTCGCGCGAAAGCAGCGCGTCCCCCGCCGCGGATTTTGTGGCGCTCCACACCATGACAATACCATAAGCGGAAACGGCGGCACACAAGAGCAACAGCAGTTTATCGGTTTCTTTGATAGAAATTTTAAAGGCATTGATAATTTTTCGCATAGTAAATCCTTTTGTTCCTATAGCATTTCATGTATTTTATCTATTATATATTTTTTTAGTTTGCAATTCAAGTCATTCTTGCGCCTTGCAAAAAAAACGGCAATATGACGAAACGGGGCTGTTTTTGCGCGTGGGCGCGGACAGGAGCAATCATTTTGCCAGTTTTTCTTTCAAACTCCCTTGCGGACACACAAAAAATAGCTACCGACCTTGCCAAAACCCTCAAGGGCGGCGAGGTGCTCGCCTTTTTCGGCGGGCTCGGCATGGGGAAAACCGCCATGATCAAAAGCATTGCGGCGGCGATGGGTAACCCGTCCGACGTTTCAAGCCCCACCTTCGCGATCGTGAACGACTACGGCGGCTCGCCCCGTCTTTATCACTTTGACATGTACCGTGTGGAAACGTGGGACGACCTCTATTCCACCGGATTTTTTGAATATCTCCATGAGAACGCGATTTTGCTGATTGAATGGAGCGAAAACATCGAGTCCGCCCTGCCGGAAGGGGCAATTACCATTGAGCTTTCTCCCGGTGAGCAAGAAAACGGGCGAATCATCAAAATCAACGAAAGGGGTACAGGCGCATGACGATTCTCGGCATAGACTCCTCCGCGACCGCCGCCAGCGCGGCCGTTATTGAAGACGGCAAGCTGTTGAGCGAGGCTTTTCTCAACATCGGCCTGACGCACTCCCAAACGCTCATGCCGCTGATTGCAGACACGCTCGCAAGGGCGAATAAAACACCGCAGGATATTGACCTTGTCGCCGTCACAACAGGCCCCGGCTCCTTCACGGGCATTCGCATCGGCGTGGCCACGGCGAAGGGGCTTGCGCAGCCGCTCTCGATTCCCTGCTTCGGCATCTCCACCCTCGAGTGCATCGCATACCCGCTCCTTGGAGCCGGCAACACCCTTGCGGTTGCGGTAATGGACGCGCGCTGCGAACAGGTTTACTGCGCTCTTTTCCGCAGTGAGGCAGGTAAACAGACAAGATTAACAGAAGACAGCGCCGAAAAGCTCGCAGACCTGCAAACAACCTTGCACGGCTATGACGGGCAAAAAATTCTGATTGGCGACGGCACTGGCATCGCTTTCGCATATTTAAAAGAGCAGGTCGCACACATCTCCCCCGCCCCGCCGCTTATTCGCCATCAGCGCGCCGCCTGCGCCGCTTTTCTCGCAGAACACAAAATCACGGTTGAACAGCAAAGCCCCGTGAGCGCGGAGCTGCTGGCGCCGACCTATCTGCGCGCGCCGCAGGCGGAACGTGAGCTGCGCAAACCTCAAAATAAAACATAATATTTATATATGTATGATATTATATATGCCATAGAAATTGTTTTGATTGCATTCATTTCCTCTATATTGACACTGATATTAAATAAATATATAATGAAAATTGAGTTACTGGAAGCGAAAAGGAAAAGGAACCTCAAAATTTCCGGGCGTTTTGCCCGGCGGCGGAAGGACGGTCGTCACAATGTGGGAAATTATTAAAAAAATCCAAGGCGTTTTTTATTCCATTATCCTCTTTTTCACCTCACTCTTCACAACGGGTGAGCTGCCAAAAACCGTTACTATGCCCGACACAAAACCCGGTGAATACGGCCAGTGGGTCGACCCGTTCATCGGCACTGGCGGCATTCCGTGGGCAAGCGCAATGCTCTTCCCCGGCTCCACCTCGCCCTACGGCATGGTGCGCCTGAGCCCGGACACAACCATGCTCGGCGGCAACGAACCGTTCAATTTCGGCAATGCCGGTTATCACTACGACCAAAGCTACACCCTCGGCTTCAGCCACACAAGGCTTTCGGGCACTGGCGCGAAAGACATGGGGCATTTCAGGGTAACGCCCGCCATCGGTGACACAAACGCTGCAAACCGCCTTTCAAAGCCCTTGTATTTCACCCATGACAACGAAGTCGCCACCGCCGGGTATTATGCGGTGAACCTGCCGAGCATCAACTGCCTTGCGGAGCTCACCACAACGGCCCACACGGGTGTACACCGTTACACGTTTGACACCAAAAAAGACGCACATCTCTTCCTTGACGCCACAAGCTTCCTCGGCGACGGCCATGCAACAGAGGGCAAGGTGAGCGTGCTTGAAAACAAAACGGAGGTCGAAGGCGAGGGCCGCGTTTTCACCACGTTTACAAGCAGGTATGATGGGTTAAAGGGCTATTTTGTGGCCCGATTCAACAAACCTGTAGCATCCTATAAAACATGGGACAACAACGGCACCGATACCGGCGTTGACCTCAACTTCGGCAGCATCAAAAACCAGCCGCTTGAATTAAAAATCGGCATCAGCTTCGTCAGCATTGAAAACGCGAGAGAAAACCTTGAGGCCGAAACCGGAGGCCTTGATTTTGAAGGCGTGCGTGACCTCACACGCGCGGACTGGGATTCCTGGCTTTCAAGAATCGACATTGAAACAGTGGATGACGACATTAAAACCATTTTCTACACAGCTATGTATCACTCCATGATTATGCCCACCGATTTCACAGACGCAAACGGCGAATACCTCGGCTTTGAGGGGCAGATCGGCGTAGCGGACGGCTTCACCTACCGCACGGACCTCTCTTTGTGGGACACCTTCCGAACGGCCCACCCGTTATATGCACTCATAGCCCCTGAAATTCAGCTCGACAGCGTCAAGAGCCTGATTGCCATGGCGGATATCGGCGGTACCCTGCCCCGCTGGCCCTCGGGCGGCGGCTACACAGGCTCGATGCTCGGCACCCCGGCAGACATGGTCATCACTGAGAGCTACCTCAAAGGCATTACCGATTTCAACGTGGAAAAGGCTTATTCTTATATGAAGAGCGCGTCGGAAAATCAGTCACCCATCGGCAAAGACGGCCGCAAATTCGGCGACCTTTATAATCAATACGGCTATGTGCCCGCGAACCTTGCTGAAAAATCCGTTGCCCACACGCTTGAATACGCATGGGCGGACGGCAGCATTTCGCTTTTGGCCGACGCCCTGGGCTACACAGACGAAGCGGCGTATTATAAGGAAAAATCCCTCAACTATAAGAACATCTTCAACACTGAGACCCAATATTTCCAGGGCAAAAATTCTGACGGCTCCTGGCTCACCCCGTTGATGCCCGACGTCACTACCTATTATGATGAAATCTCGCCCGTTAAGGTCGCCCAGGCATATGTGGAGGGCAGCGCGCGCCAGTGGCGATGGACTGCCCCGCAGGACAGGCAAGGCCTTGTTGATTTATTCCAGAGCAAAGAATATTTCGTCAGCGAGCTTGACCGGTTCATGAAGGATGCTTCGCCCACACGCGCGGCGCTGAACCCCGGCTCCGGCTATTGGCAGGGCAACCAGCATGACATTCACATGCCCTACCTCTTCAATGACGCGGGCCGCCCTGATTTAACGCAAAAATGGGTGCGATGGGCGCTTGCGGAACGCCACAGCACGGACGTCGACGGCCTTGACGGCAATGACGACGGCGGCACGCTCAGCTCATGGTATATCTTCTCGGCAATGGGTCTGTACCCTGTGGCGGGCACCGACGGTTATTGGATCGGCTCGCCCAACCTCGACAAAGCGGTTGTTGACCTTCAAAACGGCAGCACGCTCACAATCATCGCCGAAAACCAGTCCGCAGGCAACATTTATGTGCAAAGCGCGGTGCTCAACGGCGAACCTCTCACAGAGCCTTATGTGACCCATGCGCAGCTTGCAGGCGGCGGAACGCTCGTCTTCACCATGGGCGGCACCCCCGCGGCAAACGGCGGCTTCTAAGAATTTGTCATTACAAAACCGATGACGCAACAACGCGTCATCGGTTTTTTGTTTGCGGCGGAACATGTCTGCCATGCACCCCCCGCCCCCTGCGCAATATAATAGGGGAAGGAGGTGATTTATATTTCGTATATACTAATGGCTCTTGTGGCAACCATAGGCACATGGTTCATCACGGCCCTGGGCGCCGCGACAGTGGTCTTTTTTCGCAAGCCCAAGGATAAAATTTTGAACGTTATGCTCGGTTTCGCCGCAGGCGTTATGATAGCGGCCAGCTTCTGGTCACTTTTGCAGCCGGCGATAGAGAGAGCGGAGCAAACCCTTGCGACCCCCGCATGGCTCGTGGCCGCAAGCGGTTTTTTATGCGGCGCGTTTTTCATATGGGCCTCAGACAAAGCCGTTTCCTTCGCGCAGCACACAAAAGGCCGTCACGGCGTCTCGCGTGAAAACGCCCGCATGAAACGCATCATCATGCTCATTTTTTCCATCACGCTGCACAACATCCCCGAGGGGCTTGCAGTGGGTGTGGCGTTCGGCGCGCTCGCGGGCAACAATTATTCAGACGAAGGGCTGATGGGCGCGATTTCCATCGCAATCGGCATCGGTCTGCAAAATTTCCCTGAAGGTGCGGCGGTGGCGCTCCCGTTAAGACGCGAGGGCGTCTCACGCCCCAAAAGCTTTTTCTGGGGGCAGGTTTCGGCGATCGTGGAACCGATTGCGGGCGTAATCGGCGCGGCGCTTGTCATGAAGATCCAAACGATGCTACCCTTTGCACTTGCGTTCGCGGCGGGCGCAATGATCATCGTCTCGGTGCACGAGCTGATTCCCGAAAGCCAGAGCGGCAGCAAAAAAAGTCCTTATTCCTCCACGATGGGCATCATTTCAGGCTTTGCGGTAATGATGATGCTCGACGTCATGTTCGGATAAGCACGCCCAGCCACTTAGGGCTTACTGAATAACTGAAAACCCTTGAACCTAAAGCTTCGGCGGTTTTTCAGTATGCCCCATTTATGCCAAAAAACGAAAACCGCTCCCATCAAACCCGGGAGCGGTTCTTTTAATTCACAAAGTGATTTTATAGTTTTTCGGCCATGCGTATGAGCTTCATAAGACGGTGGTTCACCGCCGAACGCGAGGCCGGCTCCCGCAGGGCCCGGCCAAGCTCGCTCAGGCTCATCTCAGGGTTTTCAAGTCGCAGCAGCGCAAGCTCCCGCAGCTCCCCGGGCAAAGCCTGCAAGCCCCGGCGCTTTTCAATCTTTTTGATCGCCTGAATCTGCACATAGGCTGCACGCACGGCGCGGTCGATGTTGGCGCTCTCAAAATTCACCTTTCGATTGACATTGTTGCGAATCTCTTTATAAATCTTGACATTCATCAGCTCCATGGAAGCGCCTCCCGCGCCCATGAGCGTGAGCACATCCTCAATCATTGAACTGTCCTTAAAATACACAATCTGCACGCCGCCCCGCTCACTGATTTTCGGCGCAAGGTCTAAAAACGCATCAAAAATTTTCACGAGATCGCGGCTCAAATTAATGTATGGCACCGAAAACTCCAGATGGTATTCCTTCTCAGGCGAGGTCACCGTACCGCAGGCCAGAAACACGCCGCGAATGAAAGCCGCACGGCAGCAATCGTCCGCAAAATTCGCATAGTTGATGCGCAGGCCGACCTCCCTGCCGTCGTGCCCGAACTCTGCGAGTAAACTCTTTTTTTGCTGTGCGTCGCGCACCGAAACGGTGTGTTTGCCTGACTTTGAGCACAAATACACAGGCTCTTTGCCCGTGACGCGCACAACCGCCGCAATGTATTTTTGAGCCACGACCGCGTTTTCAGTCAAAATGCTGATACTGCTCGGCGCAAACGAGCGCCCGAACAACAACAGGCCATACTCCTCCGCTTTTTGGCAGCATTCGGCAAGCTCTGTTTGCTCTATATTCGCGATTTCATTTTTCACGTCGGATGAAAAAGACATGATAACCTTCCCAAATCATAAAATTTGCGCCGCAAACAGTAACGGCGCATTTTTTTATAAAAGTAAATCAAAGCGGCGCATGCTGTAATTAGCTAAAATCCAAGCATACGAACTTCCGGCTCCAGCATCACGCCTTTTTCCGCATAGACCGTGGCCTTCACATGCTCAATCAGCCTGAGAATATCCTCAGCTGTGGCGCCGCCGCGGTTAATGATGAACCCGGCATGCTTTTCGCTCACCTGCGCGCCGCCGACGGCAAAGCCCTTGAGGCCGCACTGGTCGATCAGCGCACCGGCAAAATGCCCCTCCGGCCGTTTGAAGGTGCTGCCCGCGCTGGGGAACTCAAGAGGCTGCTTCTCTTTGCGTCTGCCCATAAAATCATCCATCTTTTCGCGAATGGCGGCAGCGTCGCCGCGTTCAAGGCGCAGCGTCACGCTCGTGATCACGCACTCACTGCCGCTGAAAACGCTGTGGCGATAAGAAAGCTGCAGGTCAGGCAGAGCAGCCTCCTCCGGCGCCAGCTCCTCATTAATATACCGCGCGGAAAAAACAACATCCTTCATTTCGCCGCAATAGGCCCCGGCGTTCATATAAAGCGCGCCGCCTACGCTGGCGGGAATGCCATAGGCAAACTCAAGCCCTGTGAGGGAATGCTCAAGCGCCGCAAGGCAAACTCTTTTAAGCGAAACGCCCGCCGCACAGTGAATGAAATTGCCCTCACAGCGCAGATCCAAAAGCCCGCCCGCGGTGCGAATCACAACGCCGCGAACGCCGTTGTCTGAAACCAGCAGGTTGCTGCCGTTGCCGATTATCGTGACCGGCACGCCGATTGCCCTTGCCGCGCGCAAAATGCCGGACAGAACCTGCTCGCTGTTCGGAGTGATGAGCAAATCCGCGTTCCCGCCGACTTTAAAGCTTGTGTACTCGCGCATGGGCGCGTCATAGACCGCCTCACAGTCGGCCTGCGAAACAACTCGTTTGAAACTGTCAGTTAAAAGCATGCAAGCACCATCTTCAAATAATCATTCTGACGATCAAGATTCCAGCACCGCGGCGCCGATCACACCCGCGTCATTGCCGAGCACGGCAGGGCAGATTTTGGTCTGCTTCTGGGCATAAATACTGTAGCGTTCTTTTTCAACCGCCTTACGCAGCGGCTCAAGAAGGTTTTCGCCCTCATGGCCGATGCCGCCGCCCACGCAAATCATCTCGGGCTGCAAAGCGTTCACAAGGTTTATAATGCCGCAGGCAACATAATTTATGTAAGCGTCCACAACTTCTTTTGCCGCTTCGTCGCCCGCGCGCATCGCGTCAAAAGAGGTTCTGCCGTTCACGCTGTCGAGGGTAATCGCAATTTCCCACATTTTGCTTTCGGGGTGCCGCTTCATGGCCTCTTTGGTCTGGCGCACAAGCGCGGTGGCAGAGGCATAACTCTCCCAGCAGCCACGTCTGCCGCAGCTGCACGGCTCGCCATTGAACACAATCACATGGTGGCCAAGCTCGCCCGCCGCATAATTCATGCCGACAAGCAGCTTGTTGTCGATCACAATACCGCCGCCCACGCCCGTGCCGAGCGTGATGGCGATAAAATCCTTCGTACCCTTGCCCGCGCCGGCAACGGCCTCGCCGAGCGCCGCCGCATTCGCGTCATTTTCAAGAAAAATCGGCTTGCCGATGCGCTCTTCGAGCATTTTTTGCGCGGGAACCTTTTGAAAGGCGAGGTTGTTCGCATATTCGATCACACCGGTGCCCTTGTTGACGGTGCCGGGTGTGCCCATGCCCACAGACGCGACTTCATCCATTGAAATGTTGGCGTCCTTCGCCGCGGCAAACACCACTTTCGCGATATCGTCCATAATCTCCGCCGCGGGGCGGGGCGCTTTTGTTTTTGTTTTTGCCCTCCCGATAATGCGGTAGTCTTCATCCACCACGCCCGCAACAATATTTGTGCCGCCCAAATCCACACCGATCCGATACATTTCATCCATCCCTTTCACGTTTTCAGTATATTCCTTATTTATAAATAATATAACCGTTGATTATGGGGTACGTTCAGATTTCAAGCTCTTCCATTTCGGGCATTTCTTCCTCCATGCCGAGGCTTTTCATCAGCTCGCGCGCGGCGTTATAGCCCATTTTTTTCTGGCGGTTGTTCAGCGCCGCAACCTCAATAATCACAGCCAGGTTGCGCCCGGGCTTCACGGGCACCACCGTCGCGGGCACGCGAATGCCCATGATATCGACATATTCCTCATCCAAGCCCAAACGGTCATAAACCTTCTCCTGGTTCCACAGCTCAAGCTGAATCACAAAATCAATCTTTTCAATCATTTTCACAGCGCCCATGCCGAAAATGCGCCGCGCGTTAATGATGCCGATGCCGCGCAGCTCAATGTAGTGGCGGATGTTGTCGGGCGCCGAGCCCGTGAGGGTTTTTGAAGAAACGCGACGGATCTCGACCGCGTCGTCCGCAATCAGGCGGTGGCCGCGCTTGATCAGCTCAATGGCCGTTTCGCTTTTGCCAACGCCGCTGTCGCCCAGGATCAGCACGCCCTCGCCCGCAACCTCAACAAACACGCCGTGGCGCGTGATACGCTCGGCAAGCTCCACACCCAAAAATGAAATCATTGTGGACATCGCGGCCGAGGTCGTCTCTGCGGTCTGCAGCACGGGAACGGCATATTTTTTTGCCAGAAGAAGCATCTCCTCCGGCGGCTCGATGCTTCTGGTAAAAACAACCGTAACAGGCCGCTTTGAAAAAAAGTTTTCAACACTTTTTCGGCGCTCTCCTTCGGGCAGGCTGTCAAGATAGCTTTTTTCAGAAAGGCCGATGAACTGCACGCGCTCCGGGTCAAAATAGTCGTTAAAGCCCGCAAAAATCAGGCCCGGGCGGTTCACGTCGTGCGAAGAAATATAAATTTCTTCAGACCGTTTGGGCATATAAACAATGTCAAGCGCGTTCTCGGCGATCACCTTTTTCAGTTCCACCGTGTATTTTCCCGCCATAGGCCGTTCCTTCCTTTCCGCCAAGCGCCCTGCTGTTTTGCGCACACAAATACAAACCGTTGTGCATCGCAAGGTCACAAAAGATTATACATGACGGGGCGCAAAAAAGCAATCATTTTATTGCCGCACATATGGTCCAAAACAGAACACACTTACAAAATTTATGCAATATGTTTCTCGCTTCTTGATTTTTATTTTATATATGTTAAACTGTTTTTATGAATTTTCCAAAAATTGCAAAGGCAGTGCGGGACGGCGCCTTGGGGCACCCGCAAAGAAAGGAAGAAACAGAATGAATATCAAAAACGCCGCTTACCGCGGCTTTCAAAAAACCCTCAAGCTGGCGACCTATGCCCTTGACTGGACGCCGCCCGCGATCATTCGAGGCGCGGGCAGCATCAAAAAGCTGCCGCAGGTCATCAGAAGAGTCGGCTTTGATAATGTGCTGATCGTGACAGACAAAGGGCTGATGGGCATCGGCCTGCTCAACAGCCTGTTTGACGCCCTCAAGTGGGAGGGCATTCAATACACCGTTTACGACGGCACGCAGCCGAACCCCACCATCGAAAACATTGAAGAGGGCAGAAAGCTTTATGTCGCCAACCGTTGCCAGGCAATTATCGCCTTTGGCGGCGGCTCGCCCATGGACTGCGCGAAGGGCATCGGCGCGCGCATCGCCCGCCCGGGCTTGCCGGTTGAAAAAATGCGCGGCCTGCTGAAAATCAACAAAACCCTGCCCGTGATTTTTGCCGTGCCGACAACAGCGGGAACAGGCTCGGAAACCACGCTTGCCGCCGTGATTACAAACGCCGGGACCCATGAAAAATATCCGATCAACGACAACAAGCTCATCCCCAAATTTGCCGTGATTGACCCGGAGCTCACGCTCGGCCTGCCGCCTCACCTCACCGCCCCGACAGGGCTTGACGCCTTGACCCACGCGGTCGAGGCCTTCATCGGCAAAAGCAACACCCCCGCCACGGAGCAATATGCCAAAGACGCGGTACGGTTGATTTTTTCGAACCTGTTGACCGCTTATGAAGACGGCAAAAACTTGCAGGCGCGCGAGAATATGCTGCTCGCCTCCTTCTATGCCGGCGCGGCGTTCACAAGGGCCTATGTGGGCTATGCCCATTCCATCGCCCACTGCCTCGGCGGCCTTTACGGCGTGCCGCACGGGCTTGCCAACGCGATTATTCTGCCGAATCTGCTGGATTTTTATGGCGAAACTGCCCACGCCCGCCTTGCCGTGCTGTGCGACGAAGCCGGGCTTTCGGCAGGGCTTTCCACCGAAAAAGAAAAGGCCGAGGCGTTCATTGCCGAAATCAGGCGATATAACAAGCGCATGAGCATCCCCGAAAAGTTTGACATGATTGAAGAAAAAGACCTTCCCACCATTGTCGGGCGCTCCCTGAAGGAGGCAAACCCCCTTTATCCCGTGCCGAAGATTATGGATAAAAAAGCCTGCGAGGCCTTTATACGCTCTCTGATAGCTTAGAGCGTGTTTGCAAACACGCTCTGGCGTGTCAGGCTTGAGGCTGTGGAGCATCTGCAAGCTTCGTCAGCCAGCTGAATCACCGCAAATAACGCATAAACGGCGCGTATCTCTTTTGATTTTTCATTTCTATGGCGCTATATATTGACAGCATTCACGAATGCAATATAATTATAATTGAAAAAAAATACAAAAGAGAGGTGCACTGTATGCTGATGGCCGAAATGACTTTTGAAGAAGTAAAAGTGCATCTTAATCACAACCGGCAGTTGATTGTTCCCGTCGGCACCTGCGAGCAGCACGGCCCGCATCTCCCGTTGAATAACGACATTTTGTGTGCGGAGATACTGGCTAACAAGTTGTCTGAAAAAACAGGGGCGCTCGTGGCGCCCACGATCAATTATGGTGTTAATCTCCCCTGTGACAAATTTTTGGCAGACACAACAACCATCAGCGAAATTACACTGAGAGAAACCGTGCTCTCCATCACAAGTTGGTGGCGTGAGCAGGGATTCTCTCAGTTCTTTTTGCTCACTTATCACGGCGACCCCTTTCACATAAAAGCGCTTTCTTATTTATGCAAAGATATTCGTCTGCTTGAGCCATACGAAATAGAATATGCGGATATTTTAGAAAAACAGGCAACCATCAAGCACGCATGTGAGGCCGAAACATCCCTGGCATTATTTTTATACCCCGAAAAAGTCCGGCGAGAACGAATTACGGAAAGCGATATTCCCTTCGCGGTTTTTGAAGATTACCTCTTTCACAAAAAAACAATACCGCCCGCCCGCTATACCGGGAATCTTGGGTTTCCCTCTGCGGCGACGGCAGAAAAGGGAGAAATCATTTTTGAGCGCATGATGGAAAAACTGCTGCATGACGTGAGCATTCCCTTTGAGCAGCATAACGGCTGCCGTTGAATACGATACCACGAAACAGAAAGATCGGAGGGATTCTATGCCTGATACGCTTGTGCTGCCAACCCCCCGGCAAATTGAGTGGGCAAACTGTGAAATCGGTGTGCTGATCCACTATGACATGCCAACCTATGTGCCGGACTATGTTTGGGATCGCCGGCTTGGCTCGGCGCCCCCGGCCGCCGTGTTCAACCCCGGCAGCCTGAGCACAGACCAATGGCTCGAAGCCGCGGTGTCCGCAGGGGCAAAATACGCCGTTCTTGTTGCAAAGCATTGCAGCGGGTTTTGCCTTTGGCCCACAAAAGTACACCCCTACAGCATCGGGGCATCCCCCTGGAAGGACGGCAAGGGGGATATTGTCGGGGACTTTATCGCCTCCTGCAACAAATACGGCGTACGTCCGGGGCTTTATTACAGCGCAAACGCCAACGGTTACCTCGGCATGGACGTGTGGCGCCTGCAAATCGGGGACGGCGCGGCTGAAGACGCCGCTTACCCCCTCCCCCGCGCCCTGCGGGACGCAACCAAAGCCGCGCGCGAGGCCTATTTCTCAATTGTTCTGGCGCAGCTCGCGGAGCTGTGGTCACAATATGGCGAGCTGTTTGAAATCTGGTTTGACGGCGGCGTAATCCCGCCCGAAGAGGGCGGGCCGGACATTGCCGCCCTGCTTCACAAGCTGCAGCCGAACGCCGTGGTGTTTCAAGGGCCGCCCGGCACGCGTTCGCTTGTGCGCTGGGTGGGCAACGAAAGCGGCGTGGCGGCGGAGGACTGCTCCGCGGTCGTCGACTACAAACAGGAGGCCTTTGACGGCACAGAAGAGCGCCTTTATGCCGGCAACACCGACGGAAACCTCTGGTGCCCGGGCGAAGCGGACATGCCAAACCGCAAAGAGCAGCTTGCGTTTCAGGGCGGCTGGTTCTGGCACGAGGGCGAAGAGAGCTATATATATCCACCCGGGGAGTTGTTCGAAAAATATCTCACCTCCGTCGGGCGCAACACCAATTTTCTCATCGGTATGGGCATTGACCGCCACGGCCTCTTTCCGGAAAAAGACACGGCCGCCTTTCTCGAGTTCGGCCGCCTCATAAAATCCGCGTTTGCGAGTCCCATTATGACACTCCCCACACCCGAGTGCCAAACGACTTACACCTTTCCCCTCGCGCAAAAACAGTCACCCGCTTTTCTCGTGATAGAAGAAGACGTAGCCTTCGGCGAACGCATATCAGCATTTTCGCTCCTGCGTGCGCATGGCGGCCATGAAGCGCTGATCAAGCAGGGCAAAATCATCGGTCACAAGCGGATTATTCCCTTGCCCCCCGACCCGGCGGAACAGCTTGTGTTTAAGATCACAGGGTCAAAGGCGCCTGCAAGACTAAAGAGAATCGCTTTATATTAAAGTATGTGTTTGGATCTGTCTCATGTGTTTTCACAAAAAACATGGTCTTAATAGCTTCAACTGATGAATTGCACCTAATTGTGGTGATTGTTTCGTTCTGCAGACCAATCTTTGAAAAATCTCTTCGACTTTCAAGGTTTTTGGCACAAACCCAGCAAAAAACACGTAAAATCTGCGCCCTGATCATGATTCACAGCACCACGGAATTGCTCTTTTTTTAACACTGATAGGCATATTTTTATTTTAACAGGATATGCACTTGCCAAGCTTTCTGTTCATATATTAGCAGGTAACCATTGATTTCATCATAAGCCAACGCCGCGGCGGGCTTTTTATCGCCCACGCTGGTTAAAAAGCGGTTACCCAGGAACGGAGAGTGCTACCATGAGTCTTTCTATCGTTAACGCAATCCTTGCCAAGCTTATTTTTGTGGCGCTGCACATCGGCAACCACGGCTCGTTTCCCCCGCCGCTGAAGCCCTCGGTTGAAAAAGAATATCTGGAAAAGATGAAACAGGGCGACACGCAAGCGCGCAACAAGCTCATTGAGCACAACCTGCGCCTTGTTGCCCACATCATGAAAAAATATTATTCGGCAAATTCAGACCAGGAGGACCTTCTGTCAATCGGCACCATCGGCTTGATCAAGGGCATCAATTCCTTTGATCAGGATAAGGGCACCCGTCTTGCAACCTATGCGGCGAAATGTATTGACAATGAAATCCTCATGCATTTTCGCAATATGAAAAAATCCGCGCAGGACGTTTCGATGAACGAGCCGATTGAATCTGACAGCGAAGGCAACCCCTTAACGCTCATGGACATTATTCAGGTTGATGATGAAATTGTAGAAAACCTGAATCTGCAAATCGACATCCGCCGCATTCGGGCCTATGTGGATGAAATCAAAAACGAGCGTGACCGCGAAATCATCAAAATGCGCTACGGCATGGACACAGACCACCCCAAAACCCAGCGCGAGGTGGCAAAAGAAATGGATATTTCACGCTCCTATGTTTCCAGAATCGAAAAACGGGTTCTTAACCAGCTAAAAAAACGACTGGAACAGGAGCGGGGCATTTAGGACGCGTTGACACGCCCTAAAAAACCGCTTTTTATAATTATTATCGGTTTGCAATAACTATAAAACACCGTTTACACCCATAAAAAACTGCCCACACAAAAGAAAATGTATTTTAACCGGTTCATTTTCTTTTGTGTGGGCAGTTATTTTATGTTTTATTTTTTATGCAAACTAGATATTTTTTTAACTTCAACTCACGAATAAATATAGTAAAATTAAAAAAATAGTTTTCTTTATTCCAAAACCAAATCATAATGTATTTCTTGAAGGTTACAGACGCTCCATAATTTTGCCGATAAGTGTTGATTTTTGAGGCCGCTTATGATAAACTAAGAAACAGACAATAGAGGAAACAATTAACAGGCAATTGTCTGTTGTACTGAATTTTCACTTTTTATCTATTTGTTCTGCTTTTCTTCGTTCTATTTTCTTTAATTTTGGGAATATTAGAAGAGTCACGTGTGGCTTTTATGGGATTTTTTACTTGTTTTTTTGAAGAACAGGCCAGACCAATCTAACGGGTATTTTGCATACTTTTTAAAAATCTCAATGGTTCTTTCAATTTTTATTCTCTAAAAGACAAGAGTCCAAGGTGCCTTTATAGAAAATTCATTCGAAAAAAGGCAGTTTTTTTTTGCTCAGCGGTCATATTGCAATCAAAACCGATTGCGGCTGCTTGGTTTGTCCAATGCGCACTTAACAAAGTGTTGCTCGGTATTTGGTCATTTTTGGAGGGCATTATAATGGAAATATCAGAAATCTCTTTAGACTACTTATTTAAGCTGATAAAGAAAAATTTCATTCTTATATGTTTGACCGGGCTTGCGGGTTTGACTGCCGCTTTTTCTGTTTCTTATTTTGCAATTCCCTCTGTTTATGTTTCGACATTAAAATTTTATGTTTCTTTACCTGCGACGGAAAGCGGAGAAAATGATTTAAACAATTTAAATTATGCCCAAAAAGTGGTCAATACTTATGTACAGATCCTTCAAACAAATCAATTTAATACAACGCTCCAACAAAGGTCGGGGCTGAATTACAGTTCAAAAGACATTGGAGACATGATCTCTTACTCCTTATTAAGCAATACCGAGGTTTTTAAAATTGAAGTTTCAGCGAAAGACCCTAATGTCGCAAAACAACTCGCGGATTACATTGCAGAGCTTG
>JAISXG010000101.1 GCA_031270605.1 Oscillospiraceae bacterium
GCTGCGTTCAGTCTTGCGGCGGCTGACTTAATCGTTCTCGCCATCGGAGAGGTCGCTCCTCCAGCCTTCCCGATCCCTTACCCGCCGCGCATATTCTTCGGGATCGTATTTATAGCCGGCCAGCTCCTCGAGTGCTCTGTAAACCTCGGCCCGTATGATCTCGGACGCCTCAGCGGCAGACTCGGCGGCAACGACGTCCACGGCTAGCCGGCCGGGCAGCGCCATGAACGTCGAGCGGATCGTGAAAACGAGGTCGGTCATGACTGCCTCCACGTCCTCGCTGCGGTGCATCTTCCCCTCGAGCTCTTTGAGTTGGAGGGCGGCCATGTCGGCCTTGCTGCGCTTGAGGTCTGCCTCGGCTTCCAGGCTACGCTTTTTGGTTTCTATGTTTTTTTTTGGTTCATCTCTGCCGCTCGCCTCTTCTTTCAGATGCTGAATATACATTTGCACAGTAGTCTTTAAGTCAAACCGATAGGCATTGCCTTTTTTAGTAGCAACAATAACACCGTCTTGTACGAGTTGCTGTACCCGCCGAGATGAAAAACCACACCAATCAGCAACGGTGTTACTGTCCACCATTTTGTCTTTCGTGACTGAAATGGCATTTCCTCCTCCCTTATTTTATTTTTAATTCTACAAACGAAACGAAATAGCTCGAAAAAAAATTTCCAGCCTGCGCGCCGGACGGGCAACGTGGCGCAGGCTTTCTGGGATCGCCGGAAGGACCCGCGAAGCGGCGGCGCGCATAGAAAATCCCCGCCATAGACGGGCTTGGTTGGCGTTTAGGCCTCATTTCTTGGAAAGTTCTCGCTTGAGATGGCCCCTAAACCTCTCTCCGAGGTTCTTATCGATATCCTCTCGAATTTTCTGCGTAACCTGTTCATACTCAATCATCTGCGGAACAGCCAATCTCTTGACCGCCTCGATTGGTTTACGTTCTTTGCCTACACGCTGGAAGGGTATTTCTTTACCTTTCCTAGTTGATCCCAGGAAGACTTTAGGACCAAGCGCTTCGCGCTGGCCTTTGAGCACCTCGGCAGTCACGGTATATGGTCTAGCCCTGCGAATCGTTTTGCCGTTTTCATCCTTGGTTGATTTGGGGCGTGTTGTCGGCCTCATCTTGAAGTGTGTCGGAGTGAGGGGCCTGCCCTGATATACAAGGGCCGCATTGTCCACTGTTGTCCCTGTCGCTTTGATGCTCACGATCTTTTTAGTTTTTTTCTTGGAGTTCGATATCTCTGTTTTATTTATTCCATATCGGGAGACCACAGCGGCACTTACCCATGCGGGCGCCCTGCTTTTAAAATCACTAACCGTCCTTTTGATAACTGTTTGCGATTGAGCATCCATCTTGTCGAGTTGCTTCTTTAGGTCTTTCAGGCCCTTCACTGCGATGTCTATACTGCCTGATCCTTTCATGTGTTCACTGCCTCCTATTAAAAAAATTGTGTAATAAATGTGTATTATTTTTCAAAACCTATTGACAAATACACAACGGTTGTGTATAATAGTGAATGTAAGGGGGACACGATATGAAAACGAAGGACCTTATAGCGCTTTTAGAAAGAAACGGGTGGAAGTTTAAGAGACACGGCGCAAACCACGATATTTATGTAAAAGGCAAAGAACGCGAGAGTGTGGTGCGGCACCGGGAAACAGACGAAGATCTGGCGAAGGCAATCATCAAGCGGCGGGGGCTGAAATAAGCCCCCTCCCGCAGCTAAATATAACCGAGTAATAAAGGAGGTACGTCTATCATGAAAGCAGCTTATCCCATTGTAATGAGTAAAGGTAAAGATCATATCATTGTGTTTGTGCCGGACTTTAACATCAATACGCAGGGCGTGGACTACGCGGACGCGATGGAAATGGCACGCGACGCAATCGGTCTTATGGGTATTGATATGGAGGACGAAAAAGAGGTAATCCCATTACCTTCCGCGCTGGAGGATATCGTGAAAGAGCGAGAATCCGATGCGGTGACGTTGGTCGATGTGGACTTTGCGGATTATCGGCGCAAAAACGATATGCGCACGGTACGGCGTAATGTGTCCTTGCCCTCTTGGCTGAACGCGGAAGCGGATAGGGCAGGGTTGAACGTATCGGCTCTACTGCAAACAGCGCTTAAACAAGAGCTGCGCATACAGGATCAGTAAGCGCGGAATCCGGGGGCGGAAAACCACCGGGCTCTTGCCAAATACATGGCAAGAGCCCGGTGATGCTTTGTTATTATGTCTTTTTAATATAACACATACAATTTCCTGTAGTTTTGCAATTACTCACGTTATTATCATAGCACAAAAAAACGGACACTTTCGGACACTCTTTCAATTCGGGTAATTAAATTTTTTTATAAGCTCATTTTTTGAGA
Source organism: Oscillospiraceae bacterium (assembly GCA_031270605.1). Taxonomy (GTDB): domain Bacteria; phylum Bacillota; class Clostridia; order Oscillospirales; family Acutalibacteraceae; genus JAISXG01. Next base: position 2,372 of record JAISXG010000101.1, read on the forward strand.
ACTGGCGAGCCAAATTATCAACGGCGTGATTGCGAATTTTCTTACAGTGTGTTGCGCTGTAATGAACCCGCCTTGAAACTTGTACCCATCGAAATCCTCGTATGTAAAAATCGTAAAGTATGGTTTTTTGGAGTAGAGGTAATTTATTAAGCTCGCGTAATATTGCGTCTTTCAATTCGTAAAGCTGTTCACTTTCCTGTCGCAACTCATTCATTCTCAAAATTACGGCATCAGGAACATTGAGAACAGTCATTTCTGTAGGGTTTGACGTTTTATACTTACTTTTCGGCATACAGTCAAGGGTTCCGCCGCCCGTTGTATAATAACGGTCCTCGTAATCCTGCAATAGTCTTTTGTTCATCAATATTTCGTCGTCTATATCTCCGCAAAACAACAATATCTTTTTAACAGTCTCCCTATCTATAATTATCCGCCCCCTTTGTCGTTACCGTGAGTGTTTACGTTAGATTACCTAAAAATAATAGTATTCCGCAATATCTTTCATTTCCACAAGCATATCCATAAGCAGTTCACCCGCAGCAACATACCGCGTCTTTTCGTCTTTTATGGAGTTTTCATATTTTGCAAAGTAGTCTTTGGCCTTCATAAATTAACCCTCCAGCATCGGCAGTATTGGCGGCATTGTCCCTGTCAAGTATGCCTGTTCAATCTGCGGCAGCATGAAATCGCTTACCGTGTGACCGTCTGGTAAAACGATGTTCGCCATAAATTCATTTTCAAAAACGGAGATACCGCATTCGACAGCTTCGAGCTTCGCTTTGATCACCAGATTGAGCGCCCTCCACCGTTGCCGGCAGGCCTGCTCCCAGGCACCGTATTGACTGTTTTCCGTACGGTCCCGGCCTGTGGGGGTGTGTCGGAATTCGTCCAGTCGCGGAAGTGGTAGAAGAAATTTGATTTGTCGGCCGCTCATAGTAAATCCGATCATAGCCTGTCCTTGCGCCGACGCATAGGCGAAACCCTCAGCGCCGTAACGGATGAGCGTTTTTTCAATTTCCAAGCGTGACAGCTCGCTTGAAACGCTGGTATTTGATGCGTATTTTGGCATTATGTATCATCCTTTCTTTCTCTGCCCGCCACAACAAGCGAGTAATTCAATTTCAATGCTATTGCCCTCATCTTATGGGTTCTAATTTAAAAAACAAATTATTCCTATTTTATATTTCACCTTATGAGCCGTTAATTCTTTTTCGTTCATATACTTGTGCCCAAAGATACTTTTCATATCTCGCCAAACCGCATATGGTACAAAATAGAATGACGAAAAACCCATAGATACCAAAACATAAGTAGCAGCGTTGAGCTTGAAGTGCAATTCAAGGGATTTTACTTGTTCGTCTGTCAATACATTTTGTTTTATACGATCGCTATCTGTATGTTTTGCTTCAAAAACTATCGCCCGGCCACCGCATAACGTACCTTTGAAATCAGGCTGGGCCTGTTTTACGAAACAGGCTTTAAAATACCCGTTTTTATCCATTCCGCTCAAAGGCTTCATTTCTTCCGGCGTCTTTTCTATGTGTGCCATGCCGCTCAATCTGTAATGTTCGCATGATGCTAATATAAGCGACTCAAAATATTCACCATTTCTCTTTGATTGTGCACCCCGAATTTGATTTTTTGGGTTTGGTTGTTTATAATTTTGAATTTGGATCAACTCCCTATCTTGATTCTATAGCACATAAGTCGCCTCTGCTTTATATTCCACTCAATATTTATCCTTTGCCAATAGCCGACAGCAAACGGAATTCCAGCCCAACGCCCTTTCTGTTCACACTTTACGATTGCCCATATGTTTGCCTCTGCTATCCAAACCGGTTCCCCGTCCATCCCCCGAATCTCGTCCAGCGTCAACGGCTCGTTTGCGGGCTGGGCGCGGCGGTTCCATGCAGCACGGGCGGCGTGTTCGTCATTTTCTAAATTGGTCCCGCCAATTGTGCGCGCACTACACTTTTTACACTTTACCAGCCAACCGGGGCCGCTCATCCATTTTGCTTCCGCCGTTCCGCCGCAAAACGGGCAGGGTTTCAATTTTTTATCCATTCTGTTCAGCCTCCAAACTTCACTTTGATTTCCTCAAGCGTCAACTCTCTGCCAGTGGTCTTTTGATACTGCTCAAGACGATTCCTCCTGTTTTTTGACAGGCTGTCAATGTAGATAGAACGCTCAACCGCCATGCGCGCCCTTTCTCTTTGCTCTGGGGTTCTATTATCCATCCTGCTTAACCTCCAATCTGCGGCCGCAACTCGGGCAAAATTTAGGTTCGCATGGTTGGAATGCTGGATGTCCATTTGTGGATATCTGATAAAGCGCGGCAAGTGCTCCACAATCATCGCACCCCTTCTCCCGCTCCCGCTCTGCCTGCTCGCGGAGGCGACTTGCATCACCAAGAGCGCGATATTGTTCTAATTCTTCAATCAGGGCATACAGACCGCCCAGCGTTTTAGCGTGTTCAGCGTTCGGGTACGCCGCCATTTGCGCTTGAAAAATGATTTCTTTTGCTTTGTTGGTAGTCACTTCGATTCTCCTTCCCCGGCCTGCGTGGCCTTAATTTTCTCGTTTGCGTATTGTTCTTTTGTTTTTCCAAAATGATCCGCTGCGCAAACGACACATAAATACTCATCACAGTAATAGCATTTATAGGCATCTTTTAATAACATATTTTTACCACAAGCACATCTAACTCGCGCCATATGATAGCGTCTTTCTCCGCATGCAAAACATAGCGCTTGGCTTGTGCGGTCTATTTGCTCATACTGCTCCTGCGCCCATTCACTTGCCATCCTGTCCGCCTTCCCCGGCCTCCGGGCCGCGCCATGTAAAATGGCACTCGCCGTCATCGTCAAATTGTGATCCGTCCAACTCGCAACCCATGTCGTGGGGATTATATTTGCATACAGCGCAGGTGAGCGGAGAGCCTATATCCCCGGCTATAAGCTGCATATCCTCAACCGCCGCCTGCTCCCGGCGCTGGGATTCGGCGAGCTGCCGCTCAAGGTCTGTTTTTTGAAGAATTAGTTTTGTGATTGTATCGGTGTCCATAGGGTTATGTTTGCCCGCTATAATATGCTCTTGTATCATCGCATTAGCCTGAGAGGCAACAAGTTTCATCTCTAATTCATCCGCTCTGCTTGCATTCCAACTATTTGTGTCCTCTGCTGCTTCTGCTCTAATAATCGCTTCGGAAAGCTGTTCTTGCAGCTCCGATTTTTCAGCTTGTAACTGCGTGATTGTATTTCCTGCCGCGCTATTCGCGTCTTGGGCGGCTCTGGCTACATCCTTCGCCGCTTGCACCTCTGCTTGGAGGGAGTCTATCAGGTCGGCGGCATTTCCGCATAAACCTAGACATTCTTCTTCTCCTTGCGGACAAGGGCAACTATGACAAGCAAATGCACTTTGGTCAGTACAACACCTCAGTGCCTTTACAATCTCCTGTTCGGTCATTTATTTTGCTCCTTTCTGTTTAACGCTTCTTTGGCATATTTTATCTGGCTGTCAATAATACTCTTGATGTAGGCGATTCGCGAATCGTCTAATATGCACGGCAGCACCACCATCCGCCCCGCATCCACCGCCTGCTGGGTTTTCAGCGCAGTGAGAGCGGTTTCGGCGTGTTGTTTTACCTCTGCACAATCTTCTTGCAGTTCAGAATCAAAAGAAGACTCTATGTCATAAACCCTAATCAATCCTTCAAAATAATCGATTGCCTGCTCTGTTTTGGTCATGTGGATGCCTCCTGTTTTTTATCATTTTCTGTAAAATCAGGGTGATTTTTAAATAACCACTCCACCACAACTTCACGCACGGTTTCCGCCCTACCTTCCCAACTCGTCAATGTCATGTTTTGCATAATATCATCCATCGCGGCGAGTAAACGCGCTCGATATGGTTCCGCTTGTTTTATACGGGCATCTATTCCTGCAAATATTTCTTCGGGTGGTCGGCTGTCACCCATTGGACCCTTGTAACGACTGCTATGTCTTACAATGCGGTTGCTCATATTCTTTTACCCCCGTGCCGATACGGGCGGGTTTTGTTGTACTGGTGTTTTGTATTAATAATTGCATTCATATCAATACCCTCTTTCCCGCACCAGTCCAATATGCGGATAACGCAATCGGCGAGTTCAACGGCGATACCTTCGGGTTTTACTACATCACAAGATTCACAATCACAAATACAATCTTCCGTTTTCTGTGTTTTGCAATAAAGATTAGGGTTGCCGTCCCGATACTCCTCCAATGCCTCCGACAGCTCCGAATGGCACAGGGCTATGATTTCGGCAAAGCTGGGTTCCTCTTCCCACCAGCCTTTTTCTACTGCATTCTCGTGGATTTCTTTTGCGAGTTGGTTTATGTTTGTCATTATGTATCATCCTTTCTATTTGCTGCCACAACAAGCGAGCAAACCAACGCGCCAGCCATCACGGCCAGCAGGTGGGTTATAATTAATAGGGTGGTCATCGCGAATCCTCTTTGAACATTTCCGTCAATGAGAGTAGCGCCGCCGAAAGTTTACGGGCCGTGTCTGCATTGCCCTGGGCGCCAACATCCGCAATAATATCCTGCATGGCCTGTATGTTATGCTGCACCTCGTCAAAGTAGAAAGAGAAGCGAGTGACATTAGGATCAGCGGCAACCTTAACCTGCTTTTCCATTTCTGAAAGCCGCTCAACAGCTTTCGCGCGCTCATCCTTGAGCACCTTCAATTCATTCTGAACCTGCTCGCGGGCTTCTTTTTTTGCCGCCTTTTCCGCTGCGGCAATGGCTTTCTGTTTATCCTTCTCTATCTCAACGGTTTGTTTTTTCAGCTTGTCAATCTCTTCTTGTAGGGCATCTAGTTCTTGCGATTCTGCCGGCACGGTTTCCGACTCTGCATTTTCAAGCTCTTCCTTTAACCGCTCAACTTCATCCTTGAGGGCGGTAATCTCTTCGGAATCCTCTTCGCTCGGCGCCGACAGCTGTTCTTTCAGGCTGTCCCGCTCTTCTGTGAGCATGGAAAGCTGCTCGCAGGCGGCCGTATATTTTTTGGTAAGCTCCTGCATCTGCCGCGTGCTCATGTTTTCCACGTCGTTATTCTCAAGCACTTCCTCCCGTTCATGCCACGGGATTTCCGAGAGCATACGCAGTTTTTCAATGCCCAACTTTGCATTTGACTGCAAAAACGTGCCGCCGAGCCGCTCAAGCACTGCAATGTAGTTATACGCCTGACGCTGTTTCAGTCCTACCATTTTTTCGGTATAATCTTCAAAATTTTCAAAACCCAGTTCTGTGTAGAGCTCTTCATCACGCATACGCTTGAGACCTTTACAGAAATTGAGCATTGCAGTCGCCGCGGCTTCCGCATCGGCCATAATCTCATAGTGCAGCTTGACAGCGTCCTGCTGTGTGGTGGTAAGGTTTTTGTTCATGTCAAAGATAACAATTTCAGCCATAATTCTTTTTTCTCCTTTATACGGCCGGTGCACTGGCCACTTTTTTATTCTGTTTGGTTTTTGGGGCTTCCAGCTCTTCCTGCCACTTGTCAGCAAAAGCTTTAACCCCCGCTGTCATTGCGCAATTGCCTTTTCCCCGGCACTGTCTGATTTTGCCCTCTTTACTCAATTCTAATGTGTAATATGGAATGTTAGGGTTGCTGACTTTTCGTATAAACAAGATTATCAGTTCACCTTTGATATAGCTGTCGGCATAATCTGTGTATACGCAATGTCCGAGGGTTTTGCCCTCCACAAACAATTCCCGCTTGCCGGCGGCAGGCCTGATGAGCAATGTGCCATCCGTGTATTCATATTTTTTCGCCAGCCGTTTGCATTTGACTGCAAAAGCCGCATCGATTTCGGCTGCTGCCTTCATTTCTTTTTCTGCTTTGATTTCGGCTAGCATTGCAGTGTTTTGCGCATGGGCCTGCACAAAATCCTGCGGGTATAAAATGCTTTTCTGCTTGAGGTCAAGCTTCAGCTGCTGGCATTGCCTGATGTAATCAACATAATCGCCAAACGATGCATAACCCTTTTTTGTTTTTGTGATTTTATTGGTGTACTGCCTTAGTTTCGTTACGCTCGCATACTTCAAAAGCAAACTTAGATCCTTCGGGCTGTCATGCGTGGTCATTTTTTCGTTGATCCATTCAATATCTGCAGGATTCAGAATGCCGAATTTATAGGCAAGCTGATAAGCTGCCATTTCCCGCAGTGATTTTTTTGCGTAGGCCCGCACACCGGATTTGTCGAGATTCAGCGCTTCTGCAACCGTGGTTTTTTTCCAGTCCACCACCGGCGATGCTCCGTTTTTATATCTGCTTATTTTTTCCTCGACTACTTTAATAAAGCCTTGTTTAATAAGCCGCTCAACCAAAACAGGATGTTTCGCATATAAGGCGAAAAACTTGCCCATAAGCTGAGGCTTCTTTATTTTCATAGAATTACTTATTGGGCAATATCGAAAAAAAGTATTTTGGAGCGTTTCCGGTGTGCAGTCCATGCAATAGGTTTTGTAAGTCACGGAACCCCAGAAGTTTTGAGGATTGCCCGGCTCCGGAATGCTTGCCATTGGGATCCACTGATAGCCATAGTTATAAACATACGATTTTCTAAAAGTGATCGCTTGTCCCTCATTGAAATACATGATGTATTGCGGGTCATATTTGGTTTGCACATTGTGGTAGTCCTTTGTATAATCTCTAGCGCAAAAGGCGGCGCTGACAACAATGCCCCCGTCTGGCATGGGCTGCAGCACCATGATATACGCATCGTCCCAAAGCTTCTTGTGTCCCCGCCCGGCATCCTTGAAAACAACACGGCTCCGGCAGTTGGGACAGAAGCCTTTATCGTTGTGCCTGTGCTGCTCGTTTTCGCTGTCCTCCCATGTGTAGGTTTGCATAGCGGATGTTGACAGTACCGATTCCGTGTTGCAGTGGGTGCAGTAACCATAGCGCACACCGTTCACACGGCGAGTAAACAAATACTTGCTGTAGCCCAGTGGGTTTTCATTCGCCCATTCGTTAATATTGGCCGGCAGGGGTGGCAACATGTCAAAGACTTTCTTCATTAAGGCATTTTCTGCCTTGGTGTCTCTTTTCTTTCCCATGACCGTACCCCTCACAGAAAGTCCGCAAGGTTGATGGTTTTCGATTTCGGTTTTTCAGCAAGAGAATCAACCCCGAAATACTCACGCACCCATGCAAACACCGTTTCATTGTCCACCATTGCCATATTGTTTTGGGCCTGCTTTTTCGCGTTACTGGTCACTTTTGCAAGGCACTCTTTGAGGGATTTCCCTGCGGTGAGAACCTGTCCGGCCGCCGCATCGGTCTTAATAACCTCCTGTATCAGGTATTCTGCTATGTATTTTCCGTTCTGTCCGATACTCTCAGCTTCTTTATCAATTTTTGCAATTGCTTGCTGGATTAACTCTGACATTTAAAAAACCTCCAGTTTCGTTTTTCCGCGCTTAAAATTGTCCCACGACTTGCATTTCGAGCAGTGCCGTCCTGCTTCTGAATCCTCCGGCCCATATTGGCATATGATACACAATCCGAGACCGGGATGATCAATAACATGTTGTTGCGCTTTCTTTTTTTGTCAAGTGCTGCCCACTTCTTTTGTGCCTGCCACTTGCGCATCTGACAGCAGCGGCCACAAATATCAGCCTTTTGCCGCTCATAAAAGGTATTCCCGCAGCGGCGGCAAATCTGTTCCTGAATCCGGGCAAATGATGTGCAGCTATCGCAGTCTGTCTCTTTTGCCCGGCATCCTTTGACAGCATCCCAATGTAGCCGTCATATATTCGCTGCTTGAGAGCATGCTTCCCAAACCTAACCGTTTTGCCTTTATGCTTACGGCGTTAAAGGAGCGTCCAAGATTTCTTGCAATTTGCGGGATTGTCTTCTCGCCCCAGTGTTCTTGTAAATATTCAAGCTCTTGTACAGACCAGTCTTTTCCTCTCATTGTTTATCAAGACCTCCGCTCATCACAATAATCCTCCGTCAGCCAATCATCCGCTTTCCACGGCGGGGCCTGTCCGTCCATGCGATACATAACTACGCTCACATACCAGTGGCCGTTATACACGTTATACCGGGCATAGCATCGCAAGAAGCGATACCCTTTATATCGCCGTTCCCAATATGCACGATCATCAACCCGGTCCTTTGCCATCCGCTCAACAGTATAAGCGGATATTTTGCCATCCTTCGGCGGCGGGACCGCGGGCTGCTCCAGATTCCGCGAATAGCTGAATCGCTTTGTCCCCTGTGGATCTTTTGACATATAAATCGCGGCGGCCTCCGGTCCGAACTTGTCAGGCTGAAAATTGTTGCAGTTGGTGCGCACACCGTTTGTCCACATGGATTCCAGCAGCTTTGCGTCAAGCCCGCCTGTGAGAAACAAGTGAAAATGCCAATTCGCGCGGCCGGCATATCGCCCGGTCTTATAGGTCTGCTTTTCAATTGCATAAATGTATCTGAACGGGGCTTCCAACTTTTCAATTTTTGCTTTCAACTCTTTTACGGAATCTGCAAGAAACTTGTTGCCAGGCATCTGCTTCGCTGCGGCATTCGCCTCTGTCAAATCCTTTTTGAGCTTTTTTGCTTCTGATGCCCGTCTTGTTTTCACCCGGCGCAAATAATTCACAATATCGCGGCGGGCCTGCTTTTCATCTTGCGGCGCCAGCGCCGGCGCATATGTTGGGTGCATGATGTAATCTGTTGTATCAAAATTTGCATTGGCAAGCCTTATGAATTTTTTGACCGCCATTGTGTCATTGTACTTCTGCTGTTCCGCCGTGGATGGCTTTGACTTCTGGGCGCGCGTCGGCATCTTGCAGCCGTCTGCAAAAACGGGGTAAAAGTCAGCCTCCAGCAGCGGCCCGGAAAACGTCCGCTTCTCTCGCTGCACAATGTCACCCCTTACTGTCCTTGTGGTATTGATTGTTAACATGATTTGCAAAAGTAAAGACGGCATTATAGAGCGACGTGCGCAAATAGGCCTTTTTGCTCTTGATTTCATAGGGAACACTGTTGAAACAGTTCACAACATATTCAATATGCTCTGCCCGCAGCTCCCGGAATACTTCCTGCGCCATGCGAACGGCAATAGTCGAACCGGCAATATGTATTTCGCTTGCAGGGTTGAGCATCAGCACCTCCGTGATGATCAGGACAATTTCCCTGTATTGCTCCGCATCCCCGGATTTGTTCAGGCAGTCAAATTCAATCTGCTCATATACCTCAGCGAGGACTTCCCGAAAGGATTTGATTGGATTTGATTTTTCTTGCGGATAAATTTTGTTATCTATTTTTTCCATGGGCGGCAACTCCTTTAACGTCAAGTGTTTTCAAATTCTCGCCCTGATTGCAATCGTTGACAAGATACTATGCAATACAAGGCCGCAAACGGCTGCAAGGCCGCAAACGGCTGCAAAGCCGCTCAATTTTCTTGACATTCTGCCGCTCCTGTGATATACTATATATGTACTTATGGAGCGGCAAAATGTCTGATTCCACGGTCTGCCTAATTGCAGTTAGGCAGGCTATTTTTTTTGCTCGTTTTTGATTTTTAAGGTACGTTGGAATTTGAGGATTTCAAGCATGTCTTTTCCTGTATATATAATTGTATATATAATAAATGGGAGAAAAGGGAAAAACGCTTCGGCGCCGATTGCCGGAGAAGAGGCACGCCACTTGTCGGCAAGAATGAACATGTACGGGGTGAGGCCCCAGCACAGGCCAACAAAAAATGTGGCAATCATCACCTTAACGGAATGCGGGATTTTTATTTTTGTCCTCTTTTTCTGCTGCGGCGCGGGCAGGGTGATTTGAAGGATATATACTGCTTCATTTTCTAACATTTTAAATACTCCTTTATTTTTTTGCAAATAATATATTATGGGTATGTTTTATGTGGCGGATGCCGGGCAGTTCGGCGCTTGTTTCACTTCCTTTTTTTCCATTTATCAGGGTGAAGGGGTAAACTGCATCTGTTCCTGGCAGATGTTTTGCCATTCCCAGTGCTTGCCGCGCAATCTTCCGTAATAAATGCGCTCTGCAATAAAAAATCCCTCTTTATAGACATGTCCGTGTTTGGTTGTTTTTTCTACGTCCATATAATAACCTTCAATATGAACCTTTGCTTGTTTAGGCAGTCGGCAAGCCTTTATGGCAAGGTCAGAATAAGCTTTAATAACCGGCCTTACTGTTGCTTGATTTCCACATTCTACAACGAGTTCAAATCTGCAGGTTTCGTGTCCGTATATTGTGGACATCAGCGATGGGGTTTCCGGCAAAGCTCCGGTAAAGCATACGGTGTTTGTGTTGTCTGTCATCATAATTCCTCCCGTTCTCTGGTTTTTAGTCGTACTTCTTCGGCAGCCGTCTTTTCGGCCAGGCAATACGGGCAGCGGCCTTCCGCCCAGTTTTCACGGTAGATTCCAAAACAGATTTCGCACTCAAAAGCATCATATTCGCCGTCTGCAAGCATAATCATCATTTTTCTGTATAAGTACTGCAGCTCCAAAAGATATTCCTTACTGTAGGCAATCTGTTTGCTTTCAGTGAGGATATCAACAATCTCTTTACGCGATACCAATATCGCCTCATTATCCTTCTTTCTGCTGCCCTTGTTCAGCCATTCGGCGCGGGGCGCGGATCGGAGCCGCCGGATCAACGCTTCTAACTTGTTATACATTTTCTTCCTCCTGCGGCGCCTCCATCCTTCCGTACGGCCTGCGCTGTTTAATATTTTCGCAAAATGCAAATTCGTTGTTGAGCCGGCCGATCGGGTAAATTCGTCCGCATTCGTCGCATTGCAATGTTATCTCATAGTTATACCCGCTTCCTCCTCCCTTGATGCTGTCCCTGTCGCAGCCGTCAAAGCTGACAAGCAGATCAAGGGAACCGCGGCAGTCTGTGCATTTGAGCTTACGTTCGTCCTTCATAAAATCATCCTTTCCGTGACCTTCTGTTACTATTCTTTCAGTTGCGCCTTAGTGGTTTCCGTGCGCTCAATCTTGATTTTACCGCCGCTGGTTGTTGATATTTTGGCGCGGGTGCGGCCGTTGAGCTGCACCGTTGCGCTGACAATCACGTCATGCACAATCAAGCTGACCATGTTGCAAAGCGTTTCAATAGCGCTCTGATTCTGGACAGGCTCAAAACCGTATTTCTCGGCGACATCGCCGAACAACTCCTGCACCCGCTTTGTGCCCTTTTCAATCTGCTTTGCAATCCGTGCGGCCGTCTCCGCTTCCGGGCAGGTGCATTTTTTTGTCACATGGGCATTGCGTTTTTCCTGTGTTTCGTATTCCGGCATGTTGATAAAATAGGTTTGTCCGCAATATTCACAAATGCCGTATTCATACTTCGCGCCGGTGCTTTCATTTTCGTTTTTCACTTTCATCAACTCCTGTGTTTATTGATATAATCCATTGCCGACCAATACTTCAATCCTATTGCCTGCTTCCCATTTTGAACTTGCAAGATGTATTGCATAGCTTTTTTAACTGTCCACTTGCTCATTTTTACTCCTTTCTTTTTTCACTCACACAGCGCAGAGAACGTGTTTTCTGCCAAACCGTATCGATAAGGCCGGGAAATTATCCGACTCAACGTCATTTTTGATTTAGGCCGTTATCTGCGCTGTGTGTATCTTATCCGCCGAAGCGGGTTTTGCCTGTGCTATATGCCCGTCCGTTTGCTCGGCAACTCAAAATATTTAAGGTCTTCCGGCCTGATCCGATATATCCGTCCAAATTTCGCCGCTTTCAATTTTCCTTCCCGGATCCAGGTCCATACCGTTTCTATCTTTACGTGATACCGGACCGCGACATCTTTACAAGTCATTAATTGTTCCATTTCCTCACATCCTTTCTTCCTTGACTTTAGTTCGGTTTTGTTATACAATTTGAATCGTGCTGTGATTCGAAAATCAACAAATGAAGGGATCGAAGCTCATGCAGGTTGACGGCGCTATCATCAAAGAGTATGGCGTTACATTTTCTATCATTCTGGTTAACTCCCGTGTTCTGCGAAACATGCAGGAATGCGACGAGATCAGAAGGGAAGCGCAAAGCGTTTTTCCGTCTCCAATTATTTTAATGGCTCAAGATTCGAGGGGAACTCCCACGTATCAAGGCTGCAGGGATATTATTGATTTCTTAAGCGCGATACGTCCTTCAAGAATTGTCTGGAAACAATATACTATTTAAATCTAAAAGGAGCTGCATCAAATGAACAACGAAGAAAAAATCTTATTCGTGCTGGAAAACCTCACCGCTAAGGTTGACAAACTGGAAGCGGGTCAAGCAAAACTGGAAGCAGGTCAAGCAAAACTGGAAGCGGGTCAAGCAAAACTGGAAGCCAAAGTCGATAGGTTAGAGCAAAAAAACAACCAGCGGTTTGATACTTTGGAACAATCCGTAAAGGACATTGACACCAAGCTTGAAACATACTCCAGAGAAATCCTGAAGGATGTGGGCAAACTGGAAACCAGACTGGAAAAGTTAGAACCTGCCGAAATTGGCTATTGATTTTGGGATATCCGCGCGGTTCGAACACTGAAACATATCCGGGATGGTGGCGCATAAAATGAATATGGAAATGCCAAATGTTATCACTACATGTAAGGTGAAAGGAACAAATTTTCGGATTTGATCCTTTAAGTGATCCATAACTATCTGCAGCTTCTGTTCCGCGGAGAGGACATCCGCCGCATCCTTTGAAATGCTGATTTTTATTTCACGCGATTCAAAATCCGTTTCAACTACAAAAATGATGCTTTTCGTAAACTCACCCATTTCCTCATTGGATGCGTCATTTTCAATATCATCCGTTTCTAATTCAATGACTTCCACTTGTCTCACCTCACTCTCCTTACCGCTCACCGGAGCGGTTTTATTGATACTTGCGTTTCCCTTTGATACAATCTTGATATCAGCGGTGTCGCGCTGATATCTAAATTAAAAGTGACAGGGGGCGTTTTTATTAAATGGATTTATCGAAGTCCGATAGGCGCAATTTATATAGTAAAAAATGCAAACAGCCGGTACTTTATAATTATTAATGGAAATTCATATGGCGGTTATCGGTCAGCGGTTGCCGCAGCTGATGATGTATATACTTTTTCCACAGGTTGTTATGAGTGGGATAAGCATTGTGTCGAGATTAATTACCACCTTCATGTACCTACAGACATCTACGAATGGGAGCGTATCGGCTAATCCATAAAACCAACTAACGGTACTCTTCAAGTTGTAAACGCTGTATCCGCTCCAAATCGCAATCAATTAAATTGAGAATATGAAGGTTCTTATCCATTTCGGCTGAATCTTTCGTATTCTCTTTTGCTTTATTCAAAAGCTCTTTTGAGTAGATTTCCAAAACCTCTAAGTTTGTGTTGATAATGCTTTCCATCTTTTCACGCATGGTAAAGGCCTCACTTTCTTTATCGCTCATTGCGAGCGTTTTTGTTGATCATTATTTTTGCGTTCCCTGCTATTAAATAATTTTTCCGATATAACCTGCAGATTATATCTAATTTGCCTATATAAGTTTTTTGACCGCTCACCGCTTTCAAGCCGCTCAATAAGTGGGTAAAGGTTTTCCGTTGCAAGCAACTGCCCTTTATATCCATAAAGGGGGCTTTCGGAAAGCGCGAAGCGTAAATCTTCTTTCAGGGCGGGCCAATTGAAGCCTTTACTCATATCCACTTCAACGGCGCGTTCGGTGGCGTCAGTACTCCGTTGCATTGTTTCCGGGGGGGGTAAGTCGGTAATTTTGTCAGGATCCGCGCCGGCATCAAATCGTGTTGCAACTTCTTTACTGATCAATAACTATTCCATCTCCTTTTTATCCCTACTTTGTTTTACTTGATTTTTCTTGGGTTTTGTTATATAATCATTTCGCGAGTTTGGCTTGGGCCTGCGAAATTGGCTATAAAGCCGGAATCGTTTGGCTGTGACCAGAATGCAGAATGTAGGCGTTGAGTGTTCCTCATTCCTTTTCGAAGGCCATCATCTATCAGCAAGGGGGATAACATCCCCGTATCCCAAACCGTAACGACAAATCAAAAACACCAAAACTATTCTTTCCGCCCGAAATAAAACAACCCGCTCAACGCCTGCATTCTGTATTCTGGGGTACGATAAGTTTATACGTTGTTTTTCTGGCCCTGCTCATTTTCTAGCCCTGCCCCACGGGTGATCAAGGGGCCTACGATATAATGAGCAATCACGCCTGTTTGACTTGTCCCGTTTTGAGAAAATGTTCAAACGGCTCGCGCGGAATGACATAAATCCAGCCTTTTTTACCCTGATAGGCAAAGCCTATCGGGAATGTGCCGTTTCTTAATCCAATACGTACTGTTTCGGCGTTTGTTTTTCCAATTCTTTGCGCAACCTCTTCCGGGGTAATAAGTTCTGCGTTCAATGTGTTCACCTTCTTTTCTTTGATAAATATTGTAAAATGGTTTATAATATGTTAGAGTATTACAGAATACATATGGGAGTGATGTGAAAATGGATTTAATTGATCGGATTAAGCAACTTGCAAAGCGCGCCAACACATTGAAGGAAAGCATCCAGACCGAAGAAGCCACCAAAATGTCACTGATTATCCCGTTTTTCCAAATGCTTGGATATGACGTGTTCAACCCTGATGAGTTTCTTCCCGAGTTTACCGCCGACGTCGGAATCAAAAAGGGGGAAAAGGTGGATTATGCGATAATCATTGACGGTCAGCCCGCGATTTTGATTGAGTGTAAATGGTGCGGGGAAAGGCTTGAAAGTCATGATTCTCAATTGTTCCGTTATTTTGGAACTACCTCCGCAAAGTTTGCGATTTTGACAAACGGCATAGTTTACAAGTTTTACACTGATCTTGACGAGGCCAACAAGATGGACCTTGTACCATTCCTTGAATTTGACCTCGAGAACCTAAGGGAAAACCTGATACCCGAAATAAAGCAGTTCCAAAAGGATAGTTTTAACCCTGACAGTATGATGGGTGCAGCATCGGAGCTGAAATATTCCAAGTTAATCAAGGAATATTTTGGAGAACAGCTTAAAAACCCACTGGATGACTTTGTTACATACTTTGCCAATCAGGTTTATGAAGGCAGAAAAACACAAGCTGTCATAGAGAAGTTCACGCCTATTGTGAAGAAAGCACTAAACGACTTCATCACGGAAAAAATGAATGAAAAAATCAAATCGGCACTGGATAATAACGCGAAGAATGACGAAGTGGTTGATGTGCAAGATGCGCCTGTGCCGCCACCGGATAAAATTCAAACCACGAATGATGAAATAGAGGCTTTTTATATTATCAAGAGCATGTTGCTTGACATCGTTGACCCGTCTCGCGTCACATATAAAGACACGGAAACTTACTTTGGAATTCTGCTCGACGGCAAAACAACAAGATGGATTTGCCGCATCAAACTGGATGGGACAAAAAAATTCGTACATTTCCCTGATGGCGAAAAAGAGCAAATTGAAGCGTTGGACGACTTGTATAAACTAAAGGATCGTATTCTTGTTTCTGCCAATTTGAGGTTATAAGACACCTGTACCCTGCCCCTCTTTGGAGGGGCCTTTTGTATTGCAGGACGTTGCATTTACGAAACTTTTGTGCTAAAAAAAACCGGCATGAGATCATCATCTGGGAAAGCTTCCGCAAAAAGCCGTATCTCTTTTCGCATAAAGTCACTTTCTCCTGCCATCTTTCGGTATAGCGTTGTTATACTTATGCCCATTATTTTTGCAGCATATTTAATATCTCTTCCGTTTTTGTTCAATATATATCTAAACAAGCTTTCGTTAAACATTGTAATCACCTCCCTGTGTTCCGTTTACGAAACCATCTTACATCATAATTTTTAGCTTGTCAATACGTTTTCGCAACTTTTTTTTAAACATTGCGAAAATTGTTGCATTTATGAAATGACAGTGCTATTATTAGCAGGAGGTGATTAGGTTGGAATTTAAAGATTTTATAAAGAATAGAAGGCTTGAAATAGGTAAAACCTTAGAAGAAGTAGGGAATCATGTGGGTGTTAGTAAAACAACAGTACAGCGCTGGGAAAGTGGAAATATATCAAATTTAAGGCGAGACAAAATTGCAAAGCTTGCAGAGGCCCTCGATGTTTCTCCCGCTTGCCTCATGGGATGGGAGGATATCCCTACCTGCCCTCATTATGTCAATATTGTAGAATTATATGGGGAAGACCTTCCCTCATCTATTATATTAAAAAAGCATGAAGAAGAATTTCTAAATAATTATCGTTTACTGAATGATCAAGGGCAAGAGTTTATGCGGCAAACAATGGTTGCCGCATTAAATACATATAAAAAAGATTTTCGCCTTTCCGATATGGAAATTGCCAATGAAATAGGTTAAAGCGTATGTTTGTAAGTCTGAATTTTAAAAAACCCCTCTCCAACCCGAAGGGCAGGGAGGGTAATAAAAAGGGGTGAAGATTATTTACACAAATATAAAACGAAGTGTTTATAATCTAATCCGCGACGATGATGAAAACAATCTATTAAGCAATATTTTTGATGGTATTATCATTACGCTGATCATTATAAATATTATCTTTGTTATTGCAGACACTTTCATTCTGCCCGATAAAGTGAAAGCGGTATTTAATTGCATTGAATTTGTATCAGTTATCATATTCACAATCGAATATCTTATGCGGGTATGGACTTCTGACTTGATATTTCCCAAAATGTCTATTACCAGAGCAAGAATAAAATACATATTTTCATTTATGGCAATTGTTGACCTTTTAGCAATTGCTCCGTTTTATCTGCCGTTTGTTGTCAATATTGATTTGCGGGTATTGCGCGCACTTCGGATTATTCGGCTTTTACGAATATTCAAGGTAAACAGATATACAAATGCACTATCAACCATCGGTGATGTATTTCGGCGCAAAAAGCATCAGCTTTTGTCCTCAATAATTGTTGTGGCATTGCTTATGATTATAGCCGCCGTTTTAATGTATAATGTTGAAAATTCTGCTCAACCGGATGCTTTTAGTAACGCGTTTTCCGCGCTATGGTGGGCGGTTGCAACTTTAACCACTGTTGGCTATGGTGATGTGTACCCGGTAACAGTATTAGGCAAGATCTTAAGTGCTATTATCGCGTTGCTGGGTATCGGCGTTGTTGCAGTCCCTACGGGTATTATTAGTGCGGGATTTATGGAAAACATTGCCCACGAACAAGAGATGAAGAAAGAGGAAAAGCACTTTTGCCCATATTGCGGCAAAAACCTTGAAGAATAGAGGGATTGATTATGAATGCGGTTATTTTTGCTCGTTATTCCAGTTATGGGCAGACAGAATAACGCATAGGAGGACAATTGCGCGACTGTTATACCTATGCTGAACGCGCAGGTTATCATCGTGTGGAAACTGGATCGTTACTCATATCATTATGATAGTGCGATCTAAAAAAAACACGCTGAATTTGTCAGTAGGATAAAATAAAAAAGCCCGGCTTTACGCCGGGTAAGATTTAAAAGGGTGATGCAATGAGTAATCGAAAGGCAAACGGTGATGGCACGCTACGTAAAAATAAAAGAGGAGCGTGGGAATATCGGGTATGTGCTGGGCGCGATTTTGAAAACAAGCTCATCCGCAAATCATTTTATGGAAAAACAAAAAGCGAAGCGAAAGAAAAATATAAACTCTGGCTTCAAAATAAAGATAAAGAGGCCTCGATAGAACGGGTTAAGACGGTCAACCAATGGGCAAAGCACTGGCTGGAGATTTACAAAAAAGATATTATAACCTATAAGAGCTATTGTAATTATGAGCTGTATGTCAATAAGCACATTTTGCCCGCAATTGGCACTTTGCGCCTTGGAGATGTGCGGCCAGCTCATATTCAGAAGCTTATAAACGAGAAAAGTGATTTTTCCGCTTCGGCGTTGAATCACATTAAAATAGCGCTCAACGGTATATTTGAAACGGCAGTTAAAAATAGACTTTGTGAATCAAACCCGGCCGATGATGTACGTCTGCCGCAAAAGACGCAGAAAGCTCCGGAAGTATTTAGTAAGACAGAAATTGAAAGTATTTTAAATTTTGCCCCGACAGACAAGCATGGTTATTATGTTCAGCTGCTGCTGTACACTGGCCTACGTGTTTCTGAACTGCTGGCCCTCCAATGGGTCGATGTGGACTTGGATAATGAAGTGATTTACATAAACAAAACACTTCGACAGGCTGAGAATGAAAAACCGACCGATAAATCCCATCTTTATGAGCTTGTCAACACTACAAAAACAGGGCGCAGCAGGACGGTTTCAATCTCACAAAAATGCTGTGATATTTTAAAGGCTATTCCACGCAAGGGCATATTTGTAATATGCGACAGCGCATCAAGCGGTTTCATTTCACCATCATGCTTTGATAGTCGTTATCGACGTTTCTTTGAGCGACTCAACGCCACGCTGGACGATACTAGCACTCAGGTGCGGGCTTTGTCTCCTCACAAGGCAAGGCACACCTATGCAACATACCTTCTTTCGGGTGGCGCTGATCTTCGGGTAATACAAGAGCTTTTGGGGCACTCAAAAATTACTACCACTGAAATCTATACTCATGTGGATATTGATCAGCAAAAGGCTAGCATTGTTAAGTTGACTTATTGACGTTTTTTTTGATTTTATTGGAGTATAATTGGGGTACTTTGGTTTTTAAAATCTTGCAATCCCTTATATATCAAGGGTTTTAAAAAATAATAATAAACTGTAAAGCAGTAATGAACAACCTGTTGTCCACTTACAATCAAACTAAAAGTAAAGACGATTATTTGAAGTTGTTATACTCTAATCCGGACGGTTTTATCTTGACGGCTGGAATGACCACAAATTATAGACAGCTCAAAACGATATATCACCAAAGAAAAAACCATAGGCTCCCTGAATGGAGAGAGTTCTGCGAATGGATATTAACCTTACCATTATTTAAAGCCTTGTGCATTAAAGAGCCGAGACGCGGAAATAAACCCCTCGTTATCACAATATCAGGTCAAGCAAGACACGGCAAAAACTCTGTTGCCGAAATGCTCAAAGACACGCTTTCACTTTATGGCGAGAGGTCATTGATTATAAATTATGCTGACTATCTTAAGTATATAGCCACACAGTATTTCGGTTGGAATGGGAAAAAGGATATTCAAGGTCGCACATTACTTCAACAACTTGGTACTGAAAAGGTCAGAACAAAATATCCAAATTTTTGGGTAGACACTGTAATACATACAGTTGAAGTTTTGGCAGATGATTTCGACTATGTTTTGATAGCAGATTGTAGGTTTCCAAATGAAATTGACAGATGGTGTGAAGAAGATTTCAGAGTTATTCCAGTCCATGTCGAAAGATTGAACTTTGACAATGGGCTTACGGAAAAACAAAAAAATCACGCTAGTGAAACGGCTCTAAACAACAGAGTTTTTGAAGTCTATTTGAAAGCAGAAAATATCCCAGATTTAAAATTAGAGGTTATAGAGAAAATTATGCCTTTGTTAGGTTGTGATTCAAATAAATAAGATTAGCCTTTCAATAGACTTGGATGACACTCTGTCGTGTTTTAACGAACACTGGATTTCAATCTATAATCAAAAGTCTGGAGATAATATATCAATTGACAAAATCACTGACTGGACATTAACCCAGTTTGTACTGCCTGAATGGGAAGACAAAATATTTTCTCGTGAAATAGTATATAGCAAAGACTTTTTCTTAAATGTTCCGATTAAAGAAGATGCTGTGGACTTTATGAAGTGGGCTTGTGAAAAATATGACGTATCCATCGTGAGTGCAAGTTATTTTGAAACTGTACCAGACAAAGCAAAGTGGATTATTAAACATTTTCCATTTTTTGATATAAGAAATTTTATTCCTTGTTATTATAAGTATAAAATTGGCGCAGACATTATGATTGACGATGGTGTACATAATTTTAATAGATTTGAAGGAAAAAAATATCTTATTGATAGACCGTGGAATAAAAAATTCAAAGAATATGACAATATTAGATATAACAAGTTGACCGATATAAGCAAGTGTATGGATAACCTTTTGTATTTTGGTTAAAATATACAAACGGCTTGTATTGATTGGAGGACAAAATATGGCAAAAAAAGTAACAGAAGAACAGATGGCTCGTTCTATATGGCTAAATTACTACAATAACTACCTATTTGAACACGGTGCAATTACCGAAGATGAAAGAAATAAAATGGCAATAAAGATATATAATAAATGTAATTCATTCACACAGCAATAATTATTCAATGCTTATACGTTTCTGAAAGAATATGTATAAGCATTGCTTTTTTTATAAAATATGTTATAATATCACTTATAAAAAATGACACAACGAAACAGGGAGAATAGATATGGATATACACAATATTAGATCGATAATGAAAACTAAATCCGTATATGATATACCTATGCGTGTAACATTTTATGCTCGTGTATCAAGCGACAAAGATGAGCAACTGAATTCGTTGGATAATCAAATTTCATATTATAAAGACTTTATACAAAACAATAGAAACTGGACTTATATCGAAGGATTTATTGACGAAGGGCTATCAGGAATAAGTACAGTAAAACGTGAAAACTTTCATAAAATGATTAACGATGCCAAGTTGGGTCTCTTTGACTTGGTAATAACAAAAGAGATTTCAAGATTTGCAAGAAACACATTAGATAGCATTCAATTCACCAGAGAATTATTATCACATGGGGTTGGTGTTTTTTTTCAGAATGACAATATTAATACCCTTGACGAAGACAGTGAACTAAGACTGACTATCATGTCTGGTATTGCTCAAGATGAACTTCGAAAATTGTCTAGCCGAGTTAAATTTGGACACCAGCAAGCTATTAAGAATAGTGTTGTACTAGGTAATAGTAGAATGTTTGGCTATAAGAAACAGAATAAAAAACTTGTGATAGACGAGTCTGAAGCAAGTATGGTAAGAGAATTATTCGACCTTTATTCTACGAACAACTATAGTATGAAGCAAATCGAAGATATATTTTGGAATAAAGGATACCGTAATCACAACGGAAATAGAATTAGTCATTCTACCATGTCAAATACAATCTCAAACCCAAAATACAAAGGTTTCTATGTGGGTAATAAAGTTAAAATTGTCGATATGTTTACAAAGAAACAAAAATTTTTACCTCCTGAAGATTGGGTAATGTTTAAAGACGAGACTGGTCAGATAGTTCCGGCTATTGTAAGTGAAGAATTGTGGGATAGGGCAAATGATATTCTACAGACTAGAAGTAAAGATGTTAAACAAAGACAAAATAAATGTAATCATTATAATCTTTTAACTGGTAAACTTTTTTGTACAGATTGTGGAAAAGCGTATTATAGACGAGATTCAAAGGATAAGTTTGGAAATATAAACAGCAGATGGGTGTGTAGCGGAAAAATCAATAACGGAGCTTCATCTTGTTCTTCGGCGAGTATTTACGAAGAAGAAATAAAAAAAATATTATACGATGTTTTTTGTGAAACTTCATTCGAGGCTAATAAATGGGTTGATGAATACTATGAAATGTACAATAACATTGAAGACAACAACAACCTAACAAAATCTATTTCCAATCTACAAAATAAAATTGATGTTGTTTTAAAAAAGAAGAACAAACTCCTTGAGTATAACGTAACTGGCAGGCTGTCAGATGATGAGTTTATTAAAATGAACCAGCAGTGTGCAGAAGAAATTAAACAATACGAGATTGAGATTCGCGAAATGCAAGACCAGATGTGCTCTAGGGAAGATTTTAAAAAGCATTTGAACACCATTCGAAAACTACTGAGCGTTGCATCTCAAGGCACTTCCCAAAAGATAATTGATAAGGCTTTCATTGACCAATACATTGATAAGATTTATGTTACTCCAGATATTGATTGTATGAAACTTGAAGTCAAAATATTTACCGGTATTATTACGGAAAAATATATGGAAAGACCTAATGTTCGTTCAGGTCACACGTTCAAGAAGATGATTCAGTCTTACGAACAGGGCATGAAATAAGCCGGTTCTATAAAAAACCGTTTATAGACAAAATGTGCCTCTTCTGGTCTGGTGCCGGGAGAGGCATTGCCTTTGTTTGTGGGGGATGTCAATCTTTCCAAACAGCTTTTGTATGCATTGTATAAAAACAACTAAAACTGTAAAAACATTTTCTTTTATTGTTGCTTTTCTGCTGGGATTCCGTTACAATTAGCCTTGATATTTCAAGGCTGAAAACTCTGGAGCCTGGGAAGAAAATGAAGCTGAAAGGCGGTGAAGCGGGCATTTTGCCCTCCCGCTGAATTTGCAGGGCAGGCAATGGTGCCCCCAACTATGATTTCGTCTGATTTTTATCAAAAAGCCATTAAGGGAAGAATTGCAAAGGTTCATTTCAACGATTTTAAGCATACAACAGAAAACCCCCTGCCCAACAGAAAGGTAAGGGATTTTATGACGCTCGGCCCGTTTGTTCTCGAAACGGACGGAGCGTTTGAAACCGAATATCTTTATGAGCGCCACAAGGTGCTTGACCATGATTATCTTGCCTCTTGCGGCGGCGAGAAAAACATCGCTCCTTATGACACACAGAGCGTGCGCAACGAATATTGGGGCGAGGAATTTCTGCGCTGGAAGCTGGATTATTTTGCGGAAGATATCGCGTTTCGTTATGACGGTCAGAATACCGCCAACGCCGCGTTTGTGACCGAGCAGAGAAATCTTGTGGACTATGCCGCGGTTTATGTGGAGTGTGACGAGGAGAGCGACGCGATTATCAGTTATGAATCCTCCGGTTCTTACTTATATCTCAACGGCGAGTTGATTGACCGCCGGCCCTACGGGCGTGTGAAAGGCCTGCACAGGCTCGGCAGCCAGGTTGCCGTTACCTTCCAAAAGGGCTTGAATCTTCTGCTGTTCAAGGTGCGTGTGGGCTATATTGCAGACGGGCTTGACCACCGTCTGCAGGAATGCTTGATTTATCCAGTAACCGCGCGCAGCGGCAGCATCGGCATCACGCAGCCGTTTCCCACGCTTGCTTATTTCGGCACAATGGAAGCGCCGAGGCAGGTGTTTCCCGCCTTTGTGGGAGCGTTTGGCAAAAGCGCGGGCGCAAAAATTGAAAGCAGCGTGAACGGTCGGATCGAAGAAATCACGATTCCCGCAATGGAAGCCGGCAAATGCGACATTGTGCGCTTTTCGGTGCCTGTGGGCAGCGAAGAGGAGCAGGCCGGGCTTCATATCAGTGTTTCGGAAGAGGGCTCTGCGCCCGTTGCCTGCGATATTCCGGTTTCCACCCTGCCGTACACCGGCATAGATGGAACCGAGCACATGTTCTCTGATTTTCACTTTGATACGACCTATCATCAGGAGCAGCGCGTGTATGCCCTTGGTGCGATCCATATTACAAAATCCATGATCGAAGAGCTGGAGCGCGACCCGAACTTTAAGGCGATTCTCTCAGAGGTGGACTATCTGCACCCGTTCTATTCGATTTATCCCGACCAGCGCGAGGCGCTCAAAAAAGCTTTTGTTGAGGGCCGCGCGGAGGCCGACTGCTTCTATAACCAGCCGAACGATCTCACATCCTCAGGCGAGGGTATTGTGAGAAACCTTGTTTACGGTCAGATTTATCACCGCGACGTGCTGGGCAGAAAATGCTATGTCTATTCTCCGGGCGACGTGTTCGGCCACCACAACCAGATGTCGCAAATCTGCAAAAAGGGCGGCTGTACCTCGGCAAAATGGGGAAAGCATGTGCTGGGCCTTGACCAGGTGTCACACATTGTGTCGCCCGACGGCACAGAACTGATTCATCATAAGGGTTCGGGTCTTGCGGACGCAAAACGCCACGGTGTGCGGCACTATGACCATATCGCGGAACTGCCCGGCAACCCTGAAACCTATCCGAATCAGGGCGATACCTCATGGATGAAAGATACCCTGAACGGCGCGCAGTTCTCAATTTTTTCTGAACTGATGGACGGCATTATTGCCGATGAAAAAGAACAATTCGAGCAAACTGGCGAATCTAAGCTAGAAACTACGGCGCGTGACCTCACACCCCACCACGCGGGCGTGCTGTTGACAAGAACAGATTACAAGCAGGCCAACCGCCTTGGCGAAAACCTGCTGATCACAGCCGAAAAATTCTCGGCCATCGCCGCCTATTACGGCGCGGAATATCCCGAAAAAGCCCTTGATAAGGCTTGGCGCCAGCTGATTTGCGCACAGCACCACGACTCTGTCACAGGCACGAACAACGAGGTTTCATTTGTGGATCTGATGATAGAATACCGTGAGGTTGTGGAGATTGCGGCGGATGTGATCAACCGCGCAATCGCTTTCCTCGCTTCGGGCGTGCGCCTTTCACAAAACGAGCTGCCGGTTTTTGTGTTCAACCCCCACACATGGGAAAGAAAAGACCAGTGCCGTGTGCAGCTGCCGCTTTATGCGAAAGAGGGCTATGCGATCTTTGACGCTGCGGGCAATCAATACCCCTTCACTGTTACGCGTGAGGGCAGCAACGCCCTGACTGCCGTGTTTGTCCCCTCTGCGCCGGCTTTCGGCTTTGAAGTGTATTACCTCAAAAAATCCGCGCAGCAGCCGAAAAAAGAGGCGACGAATGACAGCACCATTGAAAATGAATATTTCCGCCTGACGGTGGACGCAACGCAGGGCGGCGGCATCGTTTCGCTCTATGACAAAACCAATCAGAAAGAAGTCGTGAACACCAAAAAAGACGGCCCGGCAAACCGTGTTGTGATTCTCAAAGAGGTGCCCGACCGCTGCGAAACCCAACACGAATTCTATACAACGGGCATGAAGATGTTCTCGTCGGATTACCGCGCAAAGGTCTTGTGCGAAAAAACCGATACATATGAAAAACTTACCGTTTATGTGCGCATGGATATTGTGGCCAAAATCAAGCAGGAGATCACGCTTTATAAAGGCGTGGAGCGCATTGATATGAACACCACGATTGAGGATTATCAGGACCGCGACGATTTGTTCACCCTGACCTTCCCCGTGAATGTGGGGGGCGGCTATCCTGTGTATGAAGACCGTTTTGCGCCCCATGTATGCGGCACGGGCGTTGACAAGCTTTCGTTCCAGACCCACCAGTATTACATGTATTCCAGCTGCCAGGTGGCGCCCGCGGTGAACTGGATCGACCTCGGGCCGACAGTGCGCCTGCGGCTTGACGCGGGCAATGACATCAACATCGGTATGACGGCGATTATCCGCGCAGACAACAGTGCGCTCAGAGCGCCCACAGACGTCCTGCTCTATGCCCTTGCCAAAAAGGCGATTCCCGTAACGCCTTATGACGACGTTGAACAGCACAAGGGCGGCAAAATCATTCACTTTAATGAAGATATGCGCAACACGGACACGCGCTTTGTGCTTTCGGTCGAGGGCATTGCAAACGCCTATGAGCCGAAGGTTCTGGAACTTGCGGGGGAAGCGAACGCAAAAGCGTTCGGCGACCGCCTTGCGAATAATGGCTGCGCCGCGATTTTTGTGCGCGACAGCGATAATTACTATGAAAAACCGATCGACACACTGCTTGTGAAGGCGAAAGACATTGCGGCCTTGCAGGCATGGGTGGATTCTGTGGCGGATATGCTGAACACAGGCAAAGCCGTCGCCTTAGACAATGTCACTGTGTGCGAAGATGTCGGGCACGTTGAGGAATACGGCGTTTCGATTCTCAACAAAGGCACGATTTCTTGCAGCGTGGAGCCGGATAATCTGATGAACATGATGCTGTTCCACACTGCTGAAATGTACGGCAACCTCGGCAAGGTTACGGGCGGCAAAGAGCTGATTCCCGAGCAGAAAACCCATTCGTTTGACTATGCCCTTTATCCCCACGCGGGCGACTACCGCGACGCGAAGGTTTTCCGCCGCGGCATGGAGTTCAATGACGATCTGATCGCAAAGGCGGGGGCTGAAACTTCTGACAAAGCTTTCCTGCCCGAGCAGGCAAGCTTTGTCAAAACAGAGGGCGACTTTGTTGTGACGGCGCTCAAGGCGGGCGGCTATCCCCTCGCGGCCATGCGTGCGGATTATGGCGCCATCACGCAGCGCGGCTTTGCAGTGCGCGGCTTTGAGCCGAACGGCGTAACGGAAAACGCGGGCTTCCGTTTTGCAATGCCCATCGGCAAGGTTGCGGCGGTCGACCTGCTCGAAGAATCGCCTGTGAATGTTGCGGCTGAAGGGTTTGGCTTTGACGCATGTGTCGGCGCCCATTCCATTGAAACCTTTACAATCGCAGTGCCCGAGGCCGCGCAAAAAATCGGTAATGCGAAAATCGGCATTGAGAAAGAGCCTGTCGAGCCAACCTTCATCCGCTCCTGGGAGCACGACCTCGGCTCGCTGCCCGTCGGTTATTTCTCGGCAATCGCATCCATCAGCAAGGATGTGGAGCGCATTGACGACGTGACCTACCGCTTTAAAATCACCGTTGCCAACAATCATCCGGACAAGGCGATTGCCGGTGAGCTGGAGCTGAGCGCGTCAGAGGGCTTCAAGCTTGAGCGCACCATGCTTTCCTACAGCGTTGCGCAAGAGGGCATGCAGGTCATTCCCGTGAGTGTCACCAAGCCGGAGAAGGACGCAACCGGCATTCTGCGCCTTGTATTCCCGTATGACGGCCAGGTGTTTGAAGACATTTATGAGTTCGGTTATTTCTATCCCCAGACCGAGCTGAGAATTGAGGACGATAAAATTTTTGCCACCGTTATCAACCACACCGCAGAGCGTCTCACAGGCGAGCTTTCTATTGCCACGCCTTATGAAACATGGGATGTTTCGGGCTTTAACACCGCCGCGCGCGGCAATGTTTACCCGAGAACCTGCAAAGTGGACGTTGCGGCAGGGGAGCGCAAAAACTATGAATTCGGCCTTGAGTTTTTCTCGGATGACGAGATCATAAATGCATTCTGGGCGGTGACGAAGCTGATGGTGAACGGCCGCATTTTCTTTGGCTATGACCGCAAGAAAGGCCCGCGCCACAACCAGTGGACGCACCAGTTCCGCCATGAAATCGCGAAGGATAACAATTCCCTTAGAAAGATTTTTGCCCTGAAAGAGGTCTGATGGATTTTACAAACGTGAAGCCGACTTTATATGCAAATGCGGATGAGAAGTATCAACGCTTCTCATCCGCGCTCGTTCCGAACTCCGGCACAATGCTCGGGGTTCGGATTCCTGTGCTGCAAAAACTGGCAAAAACGCTTGCGGCGGGGGAATATGAAACCTATTTTGCCCATGCGTCGGACGACACCTTTGAGGAAATCATGCTGCAGGGGCTTGTAATTTGTTTTTTGAAAACGGATTTGGATGAGATCTTCGAGCGTTTGCGAAGCTATATTCCCAAAATTACAAACTGGTCGCAGTGTGACGGCGTGGCGCAGAGCCTCAAGTGCGCAAAAAAGCATTTGCCCGAGTTTCGGGCGTTTTTGCAGCCGTATCTTTCCTCCGAAAGAGAGTTTGAGGTGCGCTTCGCCGTTGTGATGCTTTTGAGCCATTTTGTGAATGAGGAGCATCTGAAAGATTGCTTTTACGTCTTTGATTCGGTCACGCATGGAGGGTATTATGTAAAGATGGCGGTTGCGTGGGCCGTGCAGAAATGTTTTTGGAAATTTCCGGAACAGACGATGGACTATTTAAAAAAGAACAACCTTGATGATGAGACTTTTCACACGGCGCTGCGTAAAATTACAGAGTCGCGCGCCACGCCGCCGGATATTAAAAAAAAGATTCAGGCAATGAAAAACAGGTAGCTTTTTCGCCGACGGGCGGAAAGCTGCCTGTTTTTTTATGTTCTGGTGATTACGCATGATTTCTTATTTTTTTTCTTCGTGATATTCCTCTTCGGTGTTCACGTTCCAAACCGCGGACTTATCATTGCTGCCGGACGCAATCAGCTTCACGGCTTCCACAGCCGTCATCATAGAATGGTCCATATTATTATAACGGTGCTGGCCGTTGCGGCCGATGCAATAGAGGTTTTCAAGAGAATCAAGATACCTCCGCAGCTCGTCAAAGCGGGAATAGACGCCGAAATAAGCAGGGTAGGCCTTTTTTACTCTGATACGCACGGAATCAAGCACATCCTCTTTGTCTATCACGTCGATCTTGTGCAGTTCGTCAATCGCGAAGCGGATGAAGTCCTCGTCTGACTTGTTCCACATCTCGTCGCCCTCGTCGCAGAAATATTCCAGCCCAACCCACACGGTGTTTTCCAAGTCCTTGACCATATAGGGCGACCAGTTGTTGAACACTTGCAGGCGGCCGATGCGCACATCGCGCTCCTGGATATAAATCCAGCAGTCCGGAACAATGTTTGAAACGGTTTTCAGCTTTGTTTCGTTTTTGATTTTCAGCTTGTTGAGCAGCAGGCCGGCTGTAATAAAGTCGCGGTAGGGAAGGCCTGAGGCGATTTCGCGCACAGCCTCGGGCACCTCGCTCTCGATCGCGGCGACAAGGTCTTTGATCGGCATGGAGGACAGGTAATAATCCCCCTGATATTCCTCCCCGTTTGATGAAACGGATGCGATCCTGCCGTTTTCCAGCCGAATGCCGTTAATGGGAGTGTTAAAGCGGATTTCACCGCCCATTTGCTGAATTTTTTCAGCCATCAGCTCCCAAAGCTGGCCCGGGCCTTTTTTAGGATAAAAGAATTGTTCGATCAAAGAGGTTTCAATTTTGGATTTATCCTCTTTTGAAATAAAAGGTTTTTTCAGAATTGCGGCGACAACGCCCCACAGAGAAAGGCCTTTAACGCGCTGTTTGCCCCAGTCGGGCGCGATTTCCGAAGGGTGCACACCCCAGAGCTTTTCGGTGTAATCCTCAAAAAACATCGAATAGAGCGGCTTGCCGAAACGGTTGATATAAAAATCCTCAAGCGATTTTTCTTCGCGTTTGAACACCTGCGCATGCATATAGCCGAACCCCGCTTTGACCGTGCGGGCAAGGCCCATGTTCTGAAAGGTCGCGGGCTTGAGAGAGATCGGGTAGTCAAAAAAGTGGCGCAGATAAAAAATGCGGGAGATGCGCCGGCGGATGAGCATGACGACGTCTGTTTTTTCAGGGTCGCCGCCGTTGTCTGAAAACTCTTTATCTGTGGTGCCCAACAGAATATCGTCAATGGCGGGTTTGCCCTGAATCGGCATGATTTCCTGCCAGAGATTCATAACCATGTCGCTTTTTGAGAAAAAGCGGTGGCCGCCGATGTCCATGCGGTTGCCTTTATATTGGGCGGTTTGCGATATGCCGCCGATGACGCCGGTTTCTTCTAAAATAATCGGTTTCATGTCGGTCTCTTTGAGCATTTGATAAGCGGCGGTCAGCCCCGCGGGGCCCGCGCCGATGATAATGGCTGTTTTTTGCGTATCTGCCATCTCGTGACCATCCTTTCATCTTGGGTATTTTATACTCATATAAGGGAATTCAATCAAACAGTGCCCTGAGAAAAGGCAATATAAAACGGCAAAGAAACAACCGACAGCCATGGTTTTCTTTACCGTTTTAATCTGCAAACGAATTTGACTTTGAAAAAGCGGATAAGTTGAAAAAGGCACGGCGTATTGCGGAAAATACAGGCATGAACGCGAGTTTGTTCCTTTTTGGTTTTGTATCCCTTTTGTGTTGATATCGATGTGCGCTTCTCTCAAAGGCTTGTGTGGTAACATTACCCAGTATAACACGCAATAAGAAAAATGTCAATAAAAAGCACCTTGTGTTGAGGGATCAGTATAAAGCAGCAGAATGCCTAAAAATAAAAAGCCGGCGGCGCGTGTGCGTACCGGCTCTTTTTTTATTGGCTGACCATGTCTTTCATTGAGTATTTTCCCACAGGCTGGTTTGCGATAAACTCGGCGGCGTCCAGCGCGCCCACGGCGAAAATCTCTTTTGACATTGCAGAGTGTGAGAGCTTGACGACCTCGTCGTGCCCCGCAAAAATAATTTCGTGCTCGCCCACAATCGTGCCGCCGCGCACCGCGTGCAGGCCGATCTCTCTCGGGTTACGCTTTTGGCGGCGGGAGTGCCGCTCATAGGTGTATTCGGGCTCATAAGAAAGCCCTTCCGCAATTGCGCCCGCCAAAGTGAGGGCCGTGCCGCTGGGTGCGTCCAGCTTCTGGTTGTGGTGTGCTTCCACGATTTCAACGTCAAACGACCCGCCCAGCACCCTCGCGGCCGTTTTTGCAAGCTCGCAAAGCAGATTGATGCCGATCGACATATTGGTTGAAATAAAAATCGGGATTTCTTTTGATGCCTCTTCCACCATGGCAAGGTGCTCCGCGCCGTAGCCCGTTGTTGCGAGCACCAGCGCGATTTTATGCTCAAGCGCATAAGTCAAAAGGTCTTTCAACACCACGGGGTTGGATGCGTCCACAATCACCCGGCAGGAAAACAGCGGAAGCTCTTTGAAGCTTGCAAACACAGGGAAGGGCGTCGCGAATTTTTCGTTGATGTCCACCCCCGCGACGACCTGCATATTCCCGCGCTCGGTTGCCATGCGGGTGATGACCTGGCCCAATTTTCCGTTACATCCACTGATTACAATATCCATTTTAAAAAGTCCTTTCAATCACCGCATCTTTTGAAAAAAGGAGTCAGAAACGCATTCCAACTCCTTTTGAAGAAACAGCCGTTATATCAGGCCATGTTTTTGAAGCGTGGCCTGCAGCTTTGCGTGTGCGGCGTCACTCATTTTTGTGAGCGGCAGGCGGCAGGGGCCTACGTCAATGCCCATCATACACATGGCCTCTTTGATCGGGATGGGGTTCACGTCGATAAAAAGGTCGTTGCATAGGTCAAGATAGCGAAACTGCAGCTCGCGGGCTTTTTGCACATTGCCTGCGAGAAATTCAGCACAGATGTCGTGGGCGATCTGCGGCACAATATTCGCGAGCACCGAAATCACGCCCGCGCCGCCGTGAGCCATGATGGCAAGGATCTGGTCGTCGTTGCCGGAATACATGTCAATGTCGTTGCCGCAAAGCGCCATGGTTTTCGCGACGGATGAAATGTCGCCGTTGGCCTCTTTGATGCCAACAATGTTCTTATGTTTTGCGAGTGCCTGGTAGGTTTCGGGCTTGATGTCAACGCCCGTTCTTGACGGGACATTATAAACAATGATCGGAATGCCCACGCGGTCGGCAATAAAATTGAAATGCTCGATCAATCCGGCCTGAGATGTTTTGTTGTAATAGGGGGTGACCATCAGCAGCCCGTCAGCCCCGGCCTTTTCGGCTTCGTTTGAAAGCTTCACGCCATAGGCCGTGTCGTTGCTGCCCGTGCCCGCAATGACGGGGATTCTCTTGTTTGCGACGTCCACGGCGAATTTGATGACATCCGAATGCTCTTCGTGGTCAAGCACCGGGCTTTCGCCTGTTGTGCCGCAGATGATGATCGCGTCCGTGCCGTGAGAAATCTGATATTCAAGCAGTTCCTCAAGCTTTTTATAGTTTACTTTTTCAGTTCCTTCCATAAACGGGGTGACAATCGCAACGCCTGAGCCGGTAAACAAAGTGTTTTTCATATCTAAAAATCCCTTTCAATAGTAGTGCGGAAGCATTGTTTTATCAGGAATTACAAAAACAGACCAAGCAACTGTGTGCGCGGTTGCCGCGCACCTATGTAATTCAATGAGCGCATAACGCTCAGTCCACATACCCTTCAGCGCAAAGCAGCTCTGCCATCAGCACGGCTCCGCCCGCCGCGCCGCGCAGGGTGTTGTGTGAAAGGCAGACAAATTTGTAGTCATACTGGCTGTCTTCGCGCAGCCGACCCACAGAAATTGCCATTCCGCCCTCCAAGTCCCTTTGCAGCTTTGTTTGGGGCATGTTATCTTCTTCAAAATAGTGCAAAAACTGTTTCGGCGCGCTGGGAAGTTCCAATTCCTGCGCCTTGCCCGAAAAGCTTTTCCACGCATTGAGAATATCGTCCTTCGAAGGCTTGTTTGCAAACCGCACAAACACCGCGGCCAGATGGCCGTCCGTCACGGGCACGCGGATGCATTGCGCCGTGAAGCGGGGCTTTTCTGCGTTCACAATTTTGCCACCCTCAACCCTGCCCCATATTTTCAGGGGCTCCTGCTCGGATTTTTCTTCTTCGCCGCCGATGAAGGGGATGACGTTGTCGATCATGTCGGGCCATGTGTCAAAGTTTTTGCCCGCGCCCGAAATAGCCTGATAGGTGCACACAAGCACATCCTCCACGCCAAATACGTCATCAAGCGGGTACAGGGCCGGAACGTAGCTTTGCAGGGAACAGTTCGATTTCACGGCAACAAAACCACGTTTCGTGCCCAATCGCTTTCGCTGTGAAGGAATGACCTTGGCATGGTCCGCGTTGATTTCAGGAACGATCATGGGCACGTCTTCTGTGTGCCGGTGCGCGCTGTTGTTGGACATCACGGGGCATTCCGCCTTCGCATAGGCATATTCAAGTTCCTTGATCTTGTCCTTTTTCATGTCGACGGCGCAGAACACAAAGTCCACCGCCGCGGCAATTTTTGCAACGTCTGCAGAAGCGTCATAAACGACCATGTCTTTATATTTTTCGGGAAGGGGAGTGCTCATGAGCCAACGGGCCGCAACAAGGTCCCCGTATTTTTTGCCTGCCGAACGGGAACTTGCCGCGAGAACGGTCACATTAAACCAGGGGTGGCTGTCGAGAATCGTTAAAAATCTCTGGCCAACCATGCCTGTTGCGCCGAGAACACCAACGTTGTACTGTTTCATAAAAACTCCGTTTCTCCGGTGAGTGCCGGTTTGTTTTTTGCCGCATGCTCCGAATTTACAGGGCGGGAACACGCATTTTTTCGTCATAGATTCAACTTTTGTGTTGTAATCAACGCCCGTTTCGCTTATAATAGTTTCTCGGATTATGAGAATTTTGGGCTGTTAATTACTACATTCTAACACAATTTCCTGTAAGAATCAAACAATATATAATATGCGAGTGTATAAAATTTTAGATTTTTGGAGCAGAAAATTATGAAAAAAAGCGATTTTTTCTATGATTTGCCGCAGGAGTTGATTGCGCAAACACCCGCCGACCCGCGCGACAGTTCACGCCTGCTGGTTTTGCACAAAGCGGACAGCAGCATGGAGCATCGGCATTTTTATGATATCACAGAATACCTGAACCCCGGCGACTGCCTTGTGCTCAACGACACAAAGGTGCTGCCCGCGCGGCTATACGGCGTCAAAGAGCCCACGGGGGCCTGCGTCGAGTTTTTGCTTTTGCACACAAACGAAAGCGACATTTGGGAATGTCTTGCGGGGCCGGGCAAAAAGGCTCTGCCCGGGGCTGTTTTCATTTTTGGCGAAGGCCTGCTGCGCGGCGAGGTCCTGGAGGTTTTGGCAAATGGCAACCGCCGCGTGAAATTCAGCTATGACGGAATTTTTTATGAGATCCTTGACAAGATCGGCGAAATGCCGCTTCCGCATTATATCACCGAAACTTTGCGGGATAAGGGCCGTTATCAAACAGTATATGCAAAGGAGCTTGGCTCTGCCGCCGCGCCCACGGCGGGGCTGCATTTCACCCCGGAGCTGCTCGGGCGCATCCGCGAAAAAGGCGTGGACGTTGCGACGGTTACGCTGCATGTGGGCATCGGTACTTTCCGCCCCGTGAAGGCGGAGAATATTGAAGACCATGAAATGCATTCGGAGTTTTACAGCATCGGCGCACAGTCCGCCGCAAAAATCAACGCGGCGAAGCGAAACGGTGGCAGGGTGATCGCAGTGGGAACCACTAGCTGCCGCACGCTGGAATCCGCGGCGGATGAACGCGGGCAAGTGATGCCCGGCAGCGCATGGACAAACATCTTTATTTATCCCGGTTACCGTTTTCGCTGCGTAGACGCGCTCATCACGAACTTTCACTTGCCTGAAAGCTCTCTTGTGATGCTTGTTTCCGCGTTTTGCTCGCTGGAGCAAACGAAGCGGGCCTATGAAGCGGCTGTGAAAGAGCGCTATCGTTTTTTTTCATTCGGCGATGCAATGTTTGTAAAATAAACTTGTAATTGTTATCAGCTTTACGATAAAATATTCTTGTTTTTTTGACAAGCAAATAGACTTTACGTCATATTGTTCGATTTTTGTTTTTAACTTGGCAAGCTATCGCTTTTTTTGGGAGGAAAACGCAATGTTTGAAATCAAAAAGCAGAGCGGCGCGGCGCGCAGAGGGGAATTCACAACGCCCCACGGCACGGTGCAGACCCCTGCATTTATGAATGTGGCCACGAGCGCCGCCATCAAGGGCGGGCTTTCTGCCTTTGACCTCAAAGACATTCACTGTCAGGTCATGCTTTGCAACACCTATCATCTGCATCTGCGCCCGTCTGATACGTTAATTCATGATATGGGCGGCCTACACCGCTTCACGGGCTGGGACGGCCCGATCCTGACAGACAGCGGCGGCTTTCAGGTTTTTTCGCTCGCGAAGCTGCGCAAAATCAAGGAAGAGGGCGTTTATTTCTCATCTCATATTGACGGGCGCAAGATTTTTATGGGGCCTGAGGAGAGCATGCAAATTCAATCGAATCTTGCCTCAACCATTGCCATGGCATTTGATGAGTGCGTTGAAAACCCGTCGACGCATGAATATGCCGCTGCCTCATGCAAGCTCACTGAGCGCTGGCTCTGCCGCTGCAAAGAAGAGATGGAAAGGCTGAACGCTTTACATGATACCATCAATAAAAAGCAACTTCTTTTCGGCATTAACCAGGGCTGCGTGTTTGAAGACCTGCGCGTGAAAAACATGCAGGCAATCGCAGCGCTGGATTTGGACGGTTATGCGATCGGAGGCCTTGCCGTGGGTGAGCCGAAGGAGGATATGTACCGCATTATCTCCGCAGTTGAGCCGTTTATGCCCAAAAACAAGCCCCGCTATTTGATGGGGG
Source organism: Oscillospiraceae bacterium (assembly GCA_031270605.1). Classification (GTDB taxonomy): domain Bacteria; phylum Bacillota; class Clostridia; order Oscillospirales; family Acutalibacteraceae; genus JAISXG01. The sequence continues at coordinate 37,370 of JAISXG010000101.1, forward strand.
TGGGTACGCCCGGCAACATGCTGGAGGCGGTGCGCAGGGGTGTTGACCTGTTTGACTGCGTTATGCCCAGCCGAAACGCGCGGCACGGGCATTTGTTTACATGGAACGGCATTATTAATTTGCATAACGCAAAATATGAACGGGACGAAACCCCCATTGACCTGTTGTGTGATTGCCCGGTGTGCCAAAACTTTTCAAAATCCTACCTGCGCCACCTGCTGAAAGCGGGCGAGGTGCTTTCGCTGCGCCTGAATGTGATGCATAATTTATATTTTTATAATAAATTTATGCAACACATGCGTGATGCGTTAGAAAGTAATTCATTTGATGATTTTTATAACAGGAATGTGGGGCTGCTGGATACAAGGGTTTAAGACTTTTGACGCTTATAAAAAATTTGTGTAATTTTGTTGCTTGTCATTTACTTTCTTTGATTTAAATGTTATAATTAGCCTGAGCGATTTCCTGAACGATTAAGGAGGATATTATGAAAAAACGCTGTTCAAAAGTTTTGGCTTTTGCCCTCGCCGTCATCATGGCGTTCACTGCTTCTGTGGTGGTCGCTTCGGCAGAGCAGGCAGAAACGAATTCACTTTCTCTTGTTAACGAGCTTCGAAACGCAAACGGTGATTACACACCTACGATTATTGTTCACGGCATTGCGCAGTCTACCGTTCGCGTGCTTGACGATGACGGCAACTATTTGACAACAGAGAGCGGAAAAGAAGTGAAACCCTTCCCGCCCACGGCTGACACGAATGCCATTGTGAAAAATGTGTTGGGGCCGGCGCTTGCGTCACTGTTTTTCCAAGCCGATTTAGGCCTGTCAAAAGCGATTGATAAAACGCTTTTGGACGTGTTTAAATACAGCAAAACAGATCTTCAGGGCAACCCGGTTTATGACCTTGAGCTTGAGCGTTATGAAACGAGCCTTGCAAATCTGCCGGCTGAGAAGAAAGAAGCAGTTCTTTCCCGCATGCCCCTTGATGAATACGCGGCGGTGGCCGGTGAGGAAAATACCTATTATTTTGCATATAACAGCTTAGGAAACACGCTCGACATCGCCGACGAGCTGGCTGAATTTGTTCAGACGGTTCTTGACGAAACCGGCAGCGATAAGGTCAACCTGGCGCCCATCAGCCTTGGCGGCGCGATTGCGACTGCCTTTTTTGACCTGCATAAGGAGCTTTACTCCAAAATAGAGAAAGTTGTTTATATTATCCCCGCGGCCGACGGTTCCCCCATTGTTGCGGACATTTTCAAAGGCGAGTTTAACTATGCCGATGAAATGCTCTATTCTCAGATGCTGCCCTCTCTGGTGGAAGGCTATCAGGGCTATTTGCTCAATCTGCTGATTCGCATTCTTCCCAAAAGGGTTCTCACAAAAGCGCTTGGTTCTGCGGTTGACTCTCTGGCAAACTTCCTCAAAACCTGCACGAATATGTGGGCGCTGGTTCCCAGCGGTGAATATCCGGCTTTGGCGGACAAATATCTTTCCGGCAGTGAATATGCTTATTTGAGAGCCAGAACCGACCGCTTCTATCAGGCGCAGCTGAATTTGAAGAGCAATCTGGTCGAAATGCAAGCGCAGGGCGTCAAGGTGTTTGACATTGTTGACTATGATTTCCCGCTTTACAAGTTTGTGACTTCTTGGGACAAATACAACGCAGACGGTTTGATTAATGTGGAGTCCTCTACCTTCGGCGCACACAGCGTTCCTCTTGGCCAGACTTTGGGCGACGATTATGTGCAGCAGAACACCTATTGCACAGACCCGGCGCACAACCACATCAGCCCCACCCGCACGGTGGACGCATCCACAGGCCTTCTTTGCGAAAGAACCTGGTTTTTCCGTACGCAGGACCATGAAGGCACAGGCAGAAACGACGTTATTATGAAGCTTTGTTTTGAGCTGCTGCTCTATGACGATATTGACAATGTGCATTCAGACCCGCGTTTCCCGCAGTTCATGGACGGGCGCGAATCCAAATATTTAAAATATACTCTGCTGCCTCAGGCGATTGAGGTGAGAGATTCCATGCAGCTTGACCCGGCTGTTTTGGCAAGGCTTGACGCTGCTATCGCCGATACGGAAGAGTTGTTGAGCAGGGGCTCGGATTCCCATGATCGTTATATCGAAGTGCAGGAAACCCTTGAGAATATTTTAATTGAAATCGGGGTCAGGCAGGCGCCTGAAAAAGAGCCATTTATGGATCAATTCCTTTATATTTTCTTTAAAAAGCTGAGCGATGCCGTTTATAAAATGACGGGTGCCGCAGGCTATAAGGATATGAATCCGATTCCAAAGTGGTTCTCATCATTATAAAACATAGCAAAATCACTTAAAAAAATAGACACGGGGCCGTTATGCAGCGGCTCCGTTTGTTTTTGGGCATAAAAGAACGCTTTGAAAACAGCTCAAAGCGTTCTTTTTATTAAATTTTCGCCTTTGTACAGGCAACAGTTCTTTCCTTTATTTTGCCATAAAAAACGATTTGAAAGCAGCTTAAAGCGTGCGTTTCTATTAGATTGTTGCTTTTACATAAGCAACGGTTTTTCTGTTGTAGGTGTATGTCATGTGCAGGCAGCCCTCGAAGAATGTGATGGCAGGGTAAGAGAACTCCCAGCCTTCCTCTGTTTCAAGATTTGTCACGTCTGACCATGTGATGCCGTTGTCGGTTGAAGCGGCGAGCGTCAGCGGGCTTCTTGGCCCCCAGTTTTTGTCGCTGGGGTTATACAGCAGCCAGACCCGGCCCTGGTCGTCTTTCACACAGTCGATACCGCTGTTGTTGTTCGGCAGGCTTGTGGCATAGGCCTTGCGCCATGTCACGCCGTAATCTTTTGAATCGCTGCGGTAAATGTTGCCGCCGTTGGTGCGCATTAATGCGTGGATATGGCCGTTCTCTGATTCCCAGAGCGTGGGCTGGATCATTCCCACGATTTCTCCGTTTTTGGAGAGGCGTACAATAAATTTTTGCTTTTCCCAAGTAGAGCCGTCGTCTTTTGAAATGTCGATGAAACAACGCCAGTTATGCTTGAGCTCTGTCGAGGCGGGCGCAAGCAATGTGCCGTTTGAAATGCGGATGCACTTGTCTTTTACGGGGCCGCGGCCGTCTGATTTATCGTCCTCGGGCACCAAGAGCTGCGGAGCTGTCCATGTTTTGCCCTCATCTTTTGAAAGCACAAAATAAGTTCTCCAAAAACGAACCTTTTTACCTATTTTATAATAAAGGCAAATCGTGCCGTCGCTGCGCAGGTCGAGCACCGGGTTCCAGTGCGGCAGGTTGATTGTTGACGGAATGCAAATGGGTGTTTCCCACACGCCGTTGGCGCGCCGCACCACCCAAATACGCACGTCGTCCGCGCCTTCACGCTCGCCCGCAAAAAAAGCGGAAAGAACTGTTCCTGAAGGAAGGGGCAGCACTGTCGACGCGTGGCAGGACGGTGCGATTGTGTCTTGCGTAAAGACGAATTCTTTGGTTTCGATCTGAATCATAAAATTCCTCCCTGAAAATAACATAATGTCCGCAAAACAACAACGGCCTTGTGTGTTTTGCGGAGGGGGTATTGCCGCCAAAGCCTTTATAAAACAAATTATCAGCCTTGCACTGATGATCAGCTTTGTTAAGAATATCACGCAAATGCTTTGCTGTCAATGTATAATCGACAAAAACAGGCAAGAATGTTCAAAGGTCTGCCTTGAAAAAACAGGCCATTTGTGTTTTTAACCCCCGGTGAAAACGCCTCCGTGAGCGTTTTTTTACTGATATTTTTCAAAAATTTATCTATATTGCGGATTTACATTTCATGTAAAAACGTGTAAAATAATGTCTGCTGTATCATTCATGAAATGATTTTTTGAAAGTTTGGTTTGCTGTTTTGAAGGGTTTGACTCGTTCTTGAAAAAAGTTGTTTGCTGTTTCATCTGTATAAGCTTGTTATTTGCATTCGCTTCCTGCAAAAAGGAACCGGATGCTTTCAGCGTGTATTATCCTGTGGCGTCGTCTTTATATTCTGTTGACCCGCAGATCGCGAAGGGCGACACGGCGGGCATCATCGTCACAAACACTTTTGACGGGCTGGTTTTTGTGAATGAGGCCGGTGAAATAGCCTGCGCGGCGGCTGAAAGCTACACGCTTTCGCCCGATGGGCTTATTTATACGTTTTCCCTGCGGAAAGACGGCCAGTGGCTGCTTTCATCAAAAGCAAAATCCGCGCTTAAAGAAAAGCTCCCCGAAAGCTTTGACGCCCGGGTGACTGCATATGACTTTGTATTTGCGCTGCGCCGCGCGATCGCGCCCGAAACAAAGGCGGATGACGCGGTGCTGCTTTCGCCGATTGTAAACGCAGAGCAGATTCTTGCGGGCACGCTTGCGCCCGAGCATCTCGGCGTACGCGCTCTGTCGGACTTTGTGCTTGAAATCAGGCTGAGCCAGCCCCAGCCGCGGTTTTTATATACCCTTGCGCGGCCGGTTGCCATGCCCTGCAATGAGATATTTTTCGAGGCCTGCGGCGGGCGCTATGGCCTGAGTCTTGAATACACCCTTTCGAACGGTCCGTTTTATTTTTCACGCTGGCGTGAGGGCATTTCGCTGTGTATCGCAAAAAATGAAGATTATACCGGTGCCAGAACGGCCACGGCCGAAGCGGCATATTTATATGTCAACACAGACACCGACGATATTCTCAAAAAACTGGATTCCGGCCCCTATAATGCCGCCTATCTAGACAATGCGGCGTTCGCCAAGCTCAAAAGGGCAGAAGACTATACAGTGAGCTCTTTTGAAAACACTGTGTGGGCGTTTGTTTTCAACATGGCCGATGAAAATTTTGCGAGTCACTCTTTGCGCAGGGCCGTTTCTTTGGCAATCAACGGCGAGGTGCTGCAATCTGAAGCCGGCCAGGCGCTGGCCGAAAGAATGGTTCCGCCGTTTTGCACCCCTTCGTTTTCAAAAACATTTTTGCCTGCGCGGCCGGTGGAGACGAATGAAGACGAGGCCCAGCGCGAGCTCAACGCCGCGCTCACAGAGCTTTCGACGTCGTCGTTTGAGGTCACGCTGCTTTGCGCTGAAGAGCATGAAAAGATGTTGCGCCTGCAAATGCAGGAGTGGCAGCGCATTCTCGGCGTGAACATTAATGTGCGTCTTTCGCCTCTTCCGTTTGATGAATTAAAGAAAGCCGTCGAGGGCGGCAGCTACGAGTTTGCGTTTTATCCGCTCACCGCAACGGGCGTGGACGTGCAGGACTTCTTTAAAATGTTTCTTTCAGGCAACACTTCAAACATCCTAAAAATGCAGGATGAAGCCTATGACAATGCCTATAAAGCCCTGCTGAAAATTCATGACGGGCAGCAGCTGAAAGAGGCTTGTTCAGGCCTTGAAAAACAGCTGCAGGAGCAAACAGCTTATGTGCCTGTGTTTTTCAAGCCCAATTATCTTGTTATGCGCAAGGAGGTGCAGGGCATTTATCTTTATTCTTCACCTGACACGGTGTATTTTACGTCTGCAAAATACAGGGCAGGTTCCCGTTAGTTTTCATTGATAAGCAGCAGGCATCAAAAAAATATGAGGAGAACACTATGGCAGTGGTAAGACCCTTTCGGGCGGTGCGCCCCAAAAAAGAATTTGCGTCAAAGGTCGCGGCCTTGCCCTATGACGTAATGAACAGCGACGAAGCAAGGTGCCTCACAAAAGACGATCCGCTTTCTTTTTTGCATATCGACAAGGCGGAGATTGACCTGCCCCCCGGCACGGATTTGTATGCGGATGAGGTGTATTTGAAAGCCAAAGAAAATTTGCGGGCGCTCACAGGCAACGGCATTTGCGTTCAGGACGCAAAGCCCATGCTCTATGTTTATCGGCAGGAGCTGGGCGGGCGTGCGCAGACAGGGATTGCTGCCTGTGTTTCGGTTGACGATTATCTCAGCAACAAAATCAAAAAACATGAATTTACAAGGGCAGACAAAGAGGCAGACCGGATTCGTCACGTTGATGTTTGTGACGCAAACACCGGGCCGATTTTTTTGACCTATCGCGCCCGTGCAGACATTGACACGCTCATTGCGCAATATACAGAAAATGAGCCGGAATATGCTTTTTCACGTGACGACGGCACGCGTCACACAGTGTGGCTCATTGATAACGAGCGTGAAATCGCCGCCCTTTGCGGGTATTTTGAGCAGGTGGACGCGTTTTATATTGCGGACGGTCACCACCGCGCCGCCTCGGCCGTGCGTGTGGGGCAAATGCGGCGCAGCCGGTTTCCAGATTACACGGGTGAAGAGGAGTTTAACTTTTTTCTTGCCGTGCTGTTTAAAAGCGACGAGCTGAAAATCATGGATTATAACCGTGTTTTGAAGGATTGGAACGGCCTCACAAAAGAGGAGCTGCTTGAAAGGCTCGGCGAGCGTTTTTGCGTGAAAAAATGTAACGATACCGGCTGTTTTCGCCCTGGGCAAAAGCATCAGTTCGGGTTTTATGTTGAAAATGAGTGGTATCAGTTGACAGCAAAGCCCGAATATATTGATGAAAGCGACCCTGTGGCAAGGCTGGATGTTTCTATTTTGCAGCGAAACGCCATTGCCCCCGTTTTTGGAATAGAAGACCCCCGCACAGACAAGCGCATTGATTTTGTGGGCGGCATCCGCGGCCTTGAAGAGTTGGAGCGGCGCGTGGCAACAGACATGGCCGCGGCGTTTTCGATGTTCCCCACAACCCTTGAGGACCTCATGGCTATTGCGGACAGCAATCAGGTCATGCCCCCCAAGTCCACGTGGTTTGAGCCAAAACTGCTCAGCGGCCTGTTTATTCATAAGCTGAGTGACGACGGCCCTGTCGCTGAAGCATAGATCCGACAAAAAAACCTCCAAAGCGCCATGTGCTTTGGAGGCTTCCGCTTTTTGATTTGGAGTTTATTTTTTTGAAGGATTGTTTTTTGTGTTGTTCCCGCATTGGGATAAAAAGTAGTTCAGAATATCCACATGCATTTCTTCGTCAAGAATTATGCGCTCCAAAACCGCCACAATATACGGGTCGCAGATGCTTTGCGCCTGCTTCGTATATTTTCTGATCGTTTCCTCTTCGCCGTCAATGGCCGCAGTTAAAAGTCCCTTTAAGTCGCGGGGATAGGCTATATAGGCGGGCGTCCAGTAAACCATATTTTTGTTCTGCCTTTCCCACAGTCGCGGGTCCGCGCCCAAAAGGCAGGCAAGCTCGCCGAACATTTGCAGATGGTGCATTTCAACAATATTGATTTTATAAAACGCGTCCGCAATTTCTTTTGAACAGCTTTGCGCCTGCAGGTTATTATAATAATAAGCCGCGACGGCGGACATCTCTGAAACCCGTCCGCCGATATTGCTTAACATACAGGCTGCGTATTGCGGATTTTTGCACTCGACCGCAATCGGGGGGTATGGAAGGTTTGCGCAATATTCCATATGTATTCATCCTTTCTGCACTGTTTGAGCCGGTGTATCATTTCAATATATGTTGCGCGGGGGATGTTTGAAAATTGTCCCGCAAGAGATTTTTAAATTGAGCCGAATGCCTGCATTTGTGCCAAAAGAGGTTTGTTTTGAAAGTTTTGCTTGTCGCCCTCAATTCAAAAAACATTCACAAGGCGCCAGCGCTCTGGTGCCTGAAGGCCTATTGCGAAAAACAGAACCCAACAGCCGCGATTGCTTTGCGCGAATTCAGCATCAACGAGCCCCCGGGGCGCCTGATCGGCGAGATTTTTCGCAGTGGCGCGGATGTTGTGTCGTTTTCGTGCTATATCTGGAACATTGAGCTTGTCAATAAAATCGCGCCTGAAGTCGCAAAGCTGCTGCCGGGCGCGCACATTGTGCTCGGCGGGCCGGAGGTCTCGTTTGAAAATGATTTTTCATCCTTTCCGTTTGCCCATTTCATCATCAAGGGTGCGGGTGAAGAGGCGTTTTCTGCTTTGCTGCAGCGCATTGAAAACAGGATAGCCGGTGAAAAGCAGTTGATCGCGGCGGGGGAGCGCGGGTATTTTTCGCGCTATCCCTCGCCCTATACCGAGGACTACTTTCAATCTTTTTCGCAGGACATGCCCATTGGTCGTATGCTGATTTATTATGAAAGCACGCGCGGCTGCCCCTTTTCGTGCGCCTATTGCCTTTCGTCTGTGAGCGAGGGAGTGCAGGCTTTGCCCCTTGAGCGCGTGTTCGCGGATTTGCGGCTGCTTGTTGAACGAGGCGCGAAATGCATCAAATTTGTTGACAGGACCTTTAATGCGAACAAGGCGCGCGCCGCGGAGATTTTTGCGTTTCTCGAAGGGCTTGAAACAGGCTGTGCCTTTCATTTTGAAGTTGCTGCCGATTTGTTTGACGACGCGCTGCTCATGCTGATTGCGGCTCTGCCGAAAGGACGCGCGCAGTTTGAAATCGGCATTCAGTCCACAAATGAGCAGACCCTTTGCGCGGTGAGTCGCAAAACGGATATTGACAAGGCGTTTCGCAACATAAAACGCCTTGTCGCGATGCAAAACTGCCATGTGCATGTGGATTTGATTGCGGGCCTGCCCTATGAAGTTGTCGAAACCTTCGCAAAGGCCTTTGACGCCTGTTTCGCCGTGCGGCCGCACATGCTGCAGCTGGGCTTTTTGAAGCTGCTGAAAGGCTCGCGCCTGCGAGATGAGAGCGAGGGACTTTCCTATCTCTATTCAAACTTTGCGCCCTATGAGGTGCTCAAAAGCAATGCCATGGGGCCTGACGAGCTGTTGTTTTTGAAAGAGATCGAAGAGGTGTTTGACAAATTCTACAACACGGGGATGTTCCCAAACACCATTGATTTTGCCGCCGGGCGGCTGTTTGCTTCGCCCTTTTCCCTTTTTGGGGCGCTGGCGGAGTTTTGCAGGGGCAAGAATATCAAGCTGTCGCTGAAATATTCCTATGCCCTGCTGCTGGAATTTTTGCGGGAGCGCACCGGGTTTGAAACCGCGGCGCATTATATCAAGCTTGACTGCCTGACCTTTGACCCAAAGGGCATGCTGCCGGATGCCATTCCCCAAAACAGGCGCAAGGATATTGAGCGGGAGCTGCGCCATAGCCGGGGCTTCAGAAATGTGCGGGCAGAGTATTTTGAGCTTGACGACGCGCTTCGTGTGTTTGTTTATGACGAGAAAGATAGAATAACAAAAGCGCACAGGGTGTTATTGGTTGATACGAACGGAGAAAACAAGACAGGAGATGCGCAGGATGAGCTATGAAACAAAAACCATCGGTGAATTTTTGACAGACCTTTCTTCAAAAGCGCCTGTTCCCGGCGGCGGCGGCGCAAGCGCGCTTGCGGGGGCGCTTGGCGCGGCGCTCGGCGCAATGGTTGCCAATTTGACCACGGGCAAGCAAAAATATGCCGCATATCAGGCGGATATTGACCGCATTCTGATAGAAACCGAAGAGAGCGTGCGCAAAATGCTCGCCTTCATTGAAAAAGACGCAGAGGTGTTCGAGCCGCTTGCAAAGGCCTATGGACTGCCAAAGGAAGACCCAGCCCGTGCCGAGATTATGGAGAATGCGCTTTTGAGTGCAAGCGGAGTGCCCATGGAAATCCTGCAGGAAACGCAAAACATCGCCGCTGTTCTCGAAGAGCTTGCGGTGAAAGGTTCGCGCCTTGCCGTGAGCGACGTCGGCGTTGCTGCGGCTGCCTGCCGCTGTGCGGCGGAGGGCGCGGTTATGAATGTTTATATCAACACGAAGCTCATGCAAAACAGGCAGGCCGCAGAATCCCTCAACAATCAGGCGCAGTCAATCCTCGGGGATTGTGTCGCAAGGTGTGAGGGTGTCTATGCACGCGTGTTAAAAGAGCTTGTGTGAAATTTTCAAGAGAAAGGGGAATGATGCTCATGCAAGAGCTGCGCGGAATGCCTGTTGTGAACTGGATGAATGAAAAGCTTGCCGCCGACCTTGCCCTGCTGGGAGAAAAAGGCGTTGAGCCTTGCCTTGCCGTGGTGCGTGTCGGCGCAAGGGAGGACGATTTGGCCTATGAACGCGGCATTTTAAAGCGTTTTTCCGAAAAGGCCGCCGTGCGTGTTGTGGAAATGGCTGAAAATTGCTCGCAGGAGCAGCTTGACAAAACCATAGACGGATTAAATGCGGACGAAAGCGTACACGGCATTTTGCTGTTTCGCCCGTTGCTGCGCGGGTTGAGCGAAGAGCGCGTCAAAAAAACGATCCGCCCCGAAAAAGATGTTGACTGCATGGGGCTTGTGAATTTTGCGCATGTGTTTGCCGCATCGGGAGAGGGCTTTCCGCCCTGCACGCCGCAGGCGGTGATGGAGCTTTTGGAATTTAACCGCATAGACCTCACAGGCAAGCGTGTGGTGATCGTGGGCCGGAGTATGGTTGTGGGCAAGCCCCTTGCGATGCTGGTGCTCGCGAAGAACGCGACTGTGACCGTTTGTCACACAAAAACGAAGGATCTCGCGGCGGAATGCCGCAATGCGGACATTTTGGTGGCCTGCGCGGGCGTTGCAAAAATGATTACTCGGGACTATGTGCACGAGCGGCAGATTGTTGTGGATGTCGGCATCAATGTGCTGGATGGCAAACTGTGTGGCGACGTGGACTATGTCGCGGTGGCAGAGCATGTGGGGGCCATAACCCCAGTGCCGGGCGGCGTGGGCACGATCACCACATCGGTGCTGCTCAAGCACACGGTCAAAAACGCCGTCAGGCAGCTTGCCGGAGAAGCATAAAATGAAAACAAAAAAGAAGTTGACTTTGCTCGACTTCTTTTCTTTTTTATGCTAATATAATGTTCACTGAACAAAGCAAAAAACAGTTCAAAGGGTGATCGTGATAGGTTTTTGCTTTGTTCGGCAGGCATTAATATTAAGGGGGATTCTATGCTTGAGAGGCAGTATATCAGCGAGGTTATTTTAAGCCAGCCTGTGAAAGAGGATTCTTATCTCAGCACATTGCCCGTTGTGCGCCACTTGTCTGAATGCGGCTCGTTGAGCCTCGGTCACAGCGTCACCTTTTTTGTTGGCGAAAACGGCACGGGCAAATCCACATTGCTGGAAGCTATCGCCGTCGCTTTTGGCTTTAACCCCGAAGGGGGCACAAAAAATTTTAATTTTGCGACAAGCGGCACGCATTCGGAGCTGTTTCGTCATATTACGCTCGCAAAATCAAAATTCCCGCAAGACGGCTTCTTTTTGCGGGCCGAGAGCTTCTATAACACCGCAAGCTATATTGAAGCCCTTGACCGTGAGCCTTCGGCGCTGCCGCCCTTAATTGAAAGCTATGGCGGAGTTTCTTTGCACAAGCAGTCACATGGCGAGAGCTTTCTTTCTTTGGTGCAAAACCGTTTCGGCGGCAAGGGCGTTTATATCCTCGATGAGCCTGAGGCTGCGCTTTCGCCCTCACGTTTATTGGTACTGATGGCAGAGATGCAAGCGCTTGTGGAAAAAGACTCCCAATTCATCATCGCCACCCACTCACCGATTTTGATGACCTTTCCGGGCGCGGAGATTTATGCGTTTTCGCAGGAGGGGGTCGCGTCTGTTTCTTACCGTGAAACGGAGCATTATCAGCTCACGCGGCGTTTTTTGGAAAACCCCGAGCAAATACTCAGATATCTCTTTGAATAGATTGAAAGGATGATTTTTATGAAATACCGTGAAATCGTGAAAACCGTACGCGGGCAAAGGGCGGTCGACGGCGCGGGCGTGCATCTTGTGCGCGTGCTCGGCCACCGTGACACAAAGGATTTCGACCCATTTTTGATGCTCGATTCGTTTGACACCGAAAACCCTGCGGACTATATTGCGGGCTTTCCCCTGCACCCGCACCGGGGCATTGAAACTATCACCTATCTGATTTCAGGCCGTATTGACCATGAGGACAGCCTTGGCAACAAGGGCACGATTCACGCGGGCGAAAGCCAGTGGATGACGGCGGGCAGCGGCATTTTGCACCAGGAGATGCCGAAAGCCTCGGGCAGAATGCTGGGTTTTCAGCTGTGGCTGAATTTGCCCCGGGCAGAAAAAATGGCCGGGCCCGCCTATTTGAGCATAACAAAAGAAATGATTGCCCATGTAAAAACAGGTTCTGCCGAGGTGCGTGCGCTTTCGGGCAGCTTTGAGGGCGAAGAGGGCGTTGTGCCAAAGCATATCCCCGCAAGCATCTTTGATGTTTCACTTGAAAAAGGGCAGGAAATTGCCATTCCCACAAAACAAAATGAAACTGTGTTTG
>JAISXG010000047.1 GCA_031270605.1 Oscillospiraceae bacterium
GTTTTGGTTTCAACCGTAGTTGTGGAAGTCGGGGTGGATGTCCCGAACGCGACCGTGATGGTGATTGAAAACGCCGAGCGCTTCGGCCTTTCGCAGCTGCACCAGTTACGCGGGCGCATTGGGCGCGGGGCGCATGAATCCTTTTGCGTGCTGATATCCGACGCGCAGAACGAGGAGTCGCTCAAACGCCTTGACATTCTGTGTTCCACGGCAGACGGCTTCAAAATCGCCGAAGAGGATTTTAAAATGCGCGGCCCGGGCGACTTTTTCGGCTCGCGCCAGCACGGTCTGCCGGAGCTGAAAATCGCCGACTTTGCGAGCGACGCGCGCATCCTCTATGCCGCGCAGGACATTGCGAACCGGATCATCAAACAGGATCCGTTGCTCGAACAGTCCGAAAATGCCTTGCTCCGGTCTGGTGTGGAGCGGCTGTTTGAAAAGGTCGGCAATATTCATAACTGATAACTGTAACAACCTTATATTTTTGAGCGGGGCAGTGCCCCGATGAAAGGATGGCAAGAGCAATGCAAAGAATCACAAGCTTTGAGGTTGACCATACAAACATGCAAAAAGGAATGTATATTTCAAGGATAGACGGCGACATCGTGACCTATGACCTGCGCACCCGCCGCCCGAATGTGGAAGATGTGATGGACAACGGCGCGATTCACACCGTCGAGCACCTGTTCGCGACCTATGTGCGCAACAGCGCGCACAGCGGCAATATCGTCTATTTCGGCCCCATGGGCTGCCGTACGGGCTTTTATTTTTTAACGCGCGGCCTTTCGCACAAGGATGCAATCCAGCTCACGCAGGACGCCATGGCCTTTATTGCCGCCTATGAGGGCGAAATCCCGGGCGTTTCCGAGGCGGAGTGCGGCAACTTCCGCGAGCACTCCCTTGCGGACGCAAAGCGTGAGGCCGCGGATTACTGGCTTGTGATCAAGGATTGGACAGAAGCGCAGCTGGAATATTAGGGAATATTGCTGTTTCCCAAAACGCGCCCCAGACCGAAAAAAATTTGTGGATTTGCAAAAAAATCCATTTTTCTTCTTGCAAAATGACAGATATTTAGATAGTATAAAACAGTTAATCCAATTAACATTAAAAAGGAAGGAGCAAAACAGGTTTTAATACGGATTATTCAAAGATTCGTATACGACGGCCTGTTTGCTTCGCGGCGCTGCCGTGAGGATGTGTGAAAATACTATGGATGCGATTTTTCAGGCAAAATGGTTAAAGTCCGGCGAGGATATGGGCGAAATCTGCCCTGTGTTTTTTAAAAACTTTTCTTTGAAAAAAGAGGTCAAAAGCGCGGCGCTTCAGGTGACGGGGCTTTGCGTATACGCGGCCTATATCAACGGCTGCCGCGCGGGCAATTTTGTGCTCGCCCCGGGCTGGACGAGCTATGAGCACCGCGTGCAGTATCAGACCTATGACGTGACGGATTTGCTGGCAAAAAATGAAGAGGAGCAAGTCATTGAAATCGGCGCGGGCAAGGGCTGGCGGTTTCACCGTCTTGCGGTGGACTGGTTCGGCGCGGGCAAGCAGCTTGACGTTGACGAAATTGCTATTATTGCCTGTCTCGCGGTGGAATACGCCGACGGAACAAAGGAGATAATAACAACAGATGCATCCTGGAATACCCGCAAAAGCCAAACGGTGTATTCAAACATGTATAACGGCGAAACCTTTGACGCGACGGCGGTTTGCGATGAATCGTTCCCCGTGGCGGTGGTGGACCATCCCCTGAATATTCTGATTTCTCAGGAGGGCGAAGAAATCCGCGAAAAGGAGCGCTTTTCCGGCGGGCGGCTCATCAAAACGCCCAAAGGTGAAACTGTCATTGATTTTTGTCAGGAAATCACCGGCTACCTTGAAATCAAAATCGAAGGCAAACAGGGGCGGGAGATTGTGATCAGGCATTTTGAAATGCTTGACAGGGACGGCAACGTCTATACCGACAACCTGCGCAAGGCAAAGCAGGAGCTGCGTTTTGTTTGCGACGGAAAACCACACATATATAAACCTTCTTATGCGTTCTTTGGTTTCCGCTATATTCAAATCATTGGCCTTGATGATGTAAAGCCCGAGGACTTTACCGCCGTCGCGGTTTATTCGGACATGCGCCGCACAGGTTATTTTGCCTGTTCCGACCCGCTGTTAAACAAGCTGCATGAAAACATTTTGTGGGGCCAGAGGGGCAATTTTCTTGACGTGCCCACAGACTGCCCGCAGCGTGACGAGCGCCTTGGGTGGACGGGCGACGCGCAGGCGTTTGTGCGCGTTGCGGCGTTGAATTATGACGTTTCAAAGTTCTTCAAAAAATGGCTTGGCGACATGCGTGTTGACCAGACGCCCGAGGGCGGCATTCCGCACGTCATTCCCACCATGTATTGGAAGGACCACTCCTCCACCGGCTGGGCGGACGCCGCATGTATCTGCCCGTGGCAGGTTTACCTCACTTACGGCGACGCATCTATTCTGGAAGAGAACTTTGACATGATGCGCCGCTGGGTGGATTATATGGCAAAGCGCGCCAAAAAAGAGCACATCGACGAGAATTTCAAGAAGTCCCGCAACCCTTATGTATGGAGCGGCGACAACCACTTCGGCGACTGGCTCGCCGTGGGCGTTGAAAATGACAAATCGGTGAATTACACCGACAAGGACTTGATCGCCACAGCCTTTTTTGCGAATTCCACAGACATCCTCATCAAGTCCGGCAAAATCCTCGGCCGTGACGTGAGCGCATATGAAACCCTGTATCAAAACGTGGTGCAGGCGTTCAAAGATGAGTTCATGAACGCGGACGGCACGGCAAAAATCAGAACGCAGACCGCCTGCGTGCTTGCGATCACTTTTAACCTCACGGACGACATGGCCGCGACCTGCCGCCAGCTTGCCGGGATTGTGCGCGAGACCAATTGTCTGATGACGGGTTTTCTGGGCACGCCTTATCTGCTGCATGCTCTTGACAAAGCGGGCGAAACAAAGCTTGCCTATGATCTGATTCTGCGCAAGCAATACCCGTCCTGGCTCTACCCCGTCACGATGGGCGCGACGACCATGTGGGAGCGCTGGAACAGCCTCAATCCCGACGGTTCGTTTGCCGATGTGGGCATGAACTCCTTCAATCACTATGCATACGGCGCGGTGGGTGACTGGATGTATGCCACCATGGCGGGAATCCAAATCGATGAAAATGCCCCCGGTTTCCGCAACATTCTCTTCAAGCCCGTGCCTGACGAGCGCCTGACTTTCGTGCGTGCAGCAATATGCACAAAATACGGTGAGGTGAAATCAGAGTGGCACAAAATAGGGGATCGTGTCGAATATTCCTTTACGGTGCCTGCATCCTGCACCGCGACAGCATTTGTGAACGGCAAGGAATATGTTCTGCAAACAGGCGAAACTATGATAAGAACCTGACCCGCCAACGAAATCAAAGATTTCGGGCGGGTACCCCAGAACCTTGTAATTCACATGTTCATTATAAGAACCTGACCCGCCAACGAAATCAAAGATTTCGGGCGGGCACCCCGGAACCTTGGACTTGAAACACCGGGTATGCCTGTTGAATGATCGATTTATCGGACAGCGCCGTTCTGCGG
>JAISXG010000063.1 GCA_031270605.1 Oscillospiraceae bacterium
AAGCACAAGCACGATGGGCAGAGGGATGATAATTGCGACCGCGATCTCAATCAGTCCGTTGAGCCCAAATGCAACTTTTATGATCAGGTCAATCGTGTCGCCAAGATTAAACAGGGACGATGTGCCGAACAGGTTTAACGCCGTCAGAACCAGAACGGTGTTCGTCAGTGAAGCGACAATAGACGTGATGATGATGGAGATGGGCCTTTTTTTGATGAACTTGCTTAGCCCAACATACGCCCAACCCGCCGCGACGCCCACCAAAATGCGGGGAACAACCGAAACCAACGGGTTTTGGAACACGATCGCGTCCGCAGTCGCAAGGATCATCGCGTTGATCCAGTTGGTGACGCCCCATGTGGCGCCCAAAATTGTGCCCACCGCGGGGCCGAGCACAACAGAGCCGATAATCACGGGAATCGCAAGTGTCGTGATGCTTAAAAAGCCCGGAATCGAGATGTATCCAATATAGGGGATGAACGTCATCGCCACAATAATGGCCATCAAAATTCCCGTTTGGGTCATTTTGAGCAGGTTTTTCTTTTTCATATCTATTCCTCCTGCTATTGCTCCACCTGATTTTAAAGTATGCAATCCCTATGTATCATACTCAATATGGATGCAATGCAATTATAGGGCAAAAGAAAAGGATGTATCTATATATAATATCATTATTATTTCATTTTTTCAATGATTTTATCATAAAGCGTGGGAATTGTCACCAGATGGTCGCCCACAAAGTGCCAGCCCCAGCCGCCGACGGAGGTCGGGCGGTTGACGATGTTTTTGCGGGGGCGGTAATAATAGTTCGGGTCGTCATAACCGATTTTGCTTCTGAAATTGCCGAGGTTGATCAGGTCAAAGTTTGCGGTTGTAATTTTAAAGGTAGGGTAGCCGAGGTTTCTTGAAACCGAAAGGGCCTTGAGAAATACTTCCGGGCCGATGACCGCAGAGCCGAAATTCAAAAACACGCCGCCCTCAAGCTGTGACACGGAATAACAAATCTTTTTGAAGTCGATGCCGCAGCACTTGCCGATAGCGCCCATGTCGCAGGTCGGGTGCTGGTGGATGATGTCCGTGCCCAGGGCGATCTGATAAGTCGCGGGGATGTCGTTGTGATAAGCCTGCCAAAGAATGCAGTCCTCTTTATTCGGGAACCGTTCGGGATGCAGGTCAATGTATTCGCCCAGCGCCTCTCCGTAGCCCAAAGAAAGCTTTGCGCCGCGCTGCAGCGCTTCGTTCATCCACGCGCCGGTTTCCTCCCACATACCGAACGAGCCGTCCTCGATCGCGGTGGGCACATCTTCGCTCGTTCCGCCGAGATAGCCGAGCTCAAAGTCGTGGATGCTCGACGCGCCGTTGCCTGTGATATGGGTGATGACGCGTTTTTTCATCAGTGCAATCACATAGCGGGACAGGCGGTTTTTGATGACGTGCGCGCCCATGCTGAAAATCACAGGATGCCCGTTTTTGCGCGCCTCAACAATTTTGTCAACCAGTGTGTCAAAGCCCTCCGCGGTATATGCTTCATGCTCGGTCACGCCGGGCGTCATCATGTTGTCTATTGTGACAAGATTGATCCTGTTTTCTGCCGAATATGTTTTGATGCCTGAGAGGTCAAGCTCCATTTTGCGTCGTTCCATGTTGTGCATCCCTTTCCTGTGCGGTCATAAAAATAGGGGAGTTGCGAAAGCGGTCGGTTAGATCCAGTTCAAAATGCCGCTTAAATCCGTAAAGTCGCCCACGATCGCGTGCGCGCCCGCGGCGGAAAGGCGTTTTTCTTTTACAGGATTGAGCCCCGTGCGTCTTTCTTCGTCGCTCGCGATGCCGAGCGTCAGCGCGCCCGCCTCGCGGCCGAGCATGATTTCAACCTTGCCGTCGCCCACAACAAGCAGTTCGCTGCCCGCAAACCCGCTGTTCTCAATCAGGCTGCGGATCACGGCCTCTTTCGAGCAGTCCTCAGCCATGGGTTTTGCGCCCTGAATCGATTCAAAATATTCTGCAAAGCCGAGCGCCGCGGATTCTTTGACGACGTCTGCTTCGTCTGTGCCGCTGGCTGCAAACAGCAGAACGCCCTGCTTCTTGAGCGCTGCGAGGAATGCGGATGCACCGCCGATGATATATTGCTCACGCGCTACCTTGCCCGAAAGCACGTCGTCACGCCGGTTTGCCACCTCAAGCATCAGGCGGCGGTTATATTCCTCTTTATAAAACCACGGGTCGTCCGGCGCACCGGGGACGTTGTTGTATTTTTTAACGGCTTCATTCAGCCACTTCATCTGGTGAATGGTTTGAATCCCTGTGGATTCGTCAATATAATCCGCGACAAGCCGCCGCACCTCGGGCAGAACGGCGGCGTTTTCGCCTGCGATATATTCAGTCATTAACGGGGCCATAACACTTTCCCAGCCGTAGCGCAGGGTGGAAATTGTGCCGTCAAAGTCAAAAATTGCGGCCTTCAGGGCGGTTTTTTTGTGATCGTGCAAAATAATCATAGTCCGGTTCCTTTTCATAACGCTTAATCAATAATCCCTTGATATTTTATGCCTTATACAGATAAAAGTCAAGGCAAAAAAGCAATGAAATATCATCCTCCGCTTTTGTGAAATTGGCTATTCTGCATTAGTTGAACGTCTGTTTGATGTAAAAACCGCGAGATGAATGCAAAATGGCCGATTTTGGAGGATTTTGCAATTTTTTCTTGCCTTTTCAGCGTTTTTGTCGCATAATAGATGAATAACAGCATTTCATATTTTTGTGAGGTGATTTTTTGAAACGAAAAGGAATTTCTGCTTTGCTTGCTCTGCTGTTTCTTTTTTCGGCAATTCAAATGATTGCTTATGCCGAAGACGCCGGAGCGGCACAGAATCTAAAAACCGGCAAATACATAGTGACCGCCACACTTTTGAATTTCAGAAAACAGGCAAAGACCGATGCTGAAATTTTAAAAACGCTGCCGCAGGGAACGCAGCTGACGATTACAAGCGTTTCAAACGGCTGGGGCAATGCGAGCGTTGACGGCGTCAGTGGCTGGGTGATGATGGATTATCTTGAATATGTCGGCGATATTGACGCCTATGCCGTGAACTGGAAGGTGATTGACGTTTCTCAGTTTCAGGGCACGGTCGACTGGAAAAAGGTTGAAAAGTCGGGCGTTGACGGCGTGATTTTGCGCATGGGCCGCCGCGCCACGGCGGCGCGCACGATCGGGGCGGACTCCATGTTCACCGCAAACTATGAGGCGCTGCTTGAAACAAACCTGCATGTGGGCGCCTATTTCTATTCTGCCGCGCTGAGCGTGCCGGAGGCTCTGGAAGAAGCAAAATGGGTGGTGAACAAGCTCAAAAACGAGAACTTGCAGCTTGACATGCCGATTTTCTTTGATGTGGAGTACACCGAGCAGGCAAAACTGGGCAAAGATGTTTGCACCAATATCGTCAAGACCTTTTGTGATTATTTGCTTGATAACGGCTATTATCCGGGTGTTTATTGCAGCCTTTGGTGGTCATCGAATATTCTTGACATGACCCAGTTTGCAAATTATGCCGTTTGGATCGCGCAATATAACAGCTCGCTTGGCTATAAGGGGCGCTGCAATATGTGGCAGTTCTCGAACACGGGCAGGGTGGACGGCATTTCGGGGGATGTTGACATCAACGAATGCTACACGAATTTCCCCCAATATATCGCTGACAATGAATATAACCATATAAAATTTGAGGGCGGGCATATCTACGGTGATTGGGCTGTCGTCACCGAGTCCACATGCAGCGAGCACGGGCTTGAATCTGTTTTATGCCGGCACTGCGGCATCACGCTGGCAACCCGGATTTTGCCGCTCAAGGCGCATGTTGCGGGGGATTGGGAGGTTGCAAAGCAGGCCACGGCATATGAGGACGGCGAGCTTGTGCAAAAGTGCGAGGATTGCGGCACGGTTCTCAAACGCCAGAATCTGCGCGCACTAAATTCCACACATGTGCACGATTACAGCGAGTGGATCACGCTGGAAGAGGCAGACTGTGAAAGCGAGGGCGCCATGGGGCTGAAATGCCTTGAATGCGGCACGGTGCTTGTTTCACATGCTACGCCGCGCACGGCGCATGAGGCGGCTGAGACGGTTATTGTCGAGCCCACCTGCACGCAAAACGGCCGGCGCGTTCAAAACTGCAAGCATTGCGGCATTCAGATGCAATATGAGCTGATCGCCGCAACAGGGCACACTGTGAGCGCATGGACGGTGACGAAGGAAGCGACCGAAACCGAGTTCGGCGAGCGCACGGGCGTTTGCACCGTGTGCAAGGAAACGGTTGTGGAGCAAATTGATAAAAAGCCCGTGAAGCTCAAAGGCGACGTAAATAAAGACGGGAAGATCACTGCGGCGGACGCAAGAAGCATTCTGCGATTTTCCGCAAAGCTGGAGACTCCCACACCGGAGCAGGCGGTGATCGCGGATGTTGACGCCGACGGCAAAATAACAGCGGCAGACGCCCGTACCACGCTCAGGGTATCTGCAGGCTTGATCGCTTAATGCCTTCTCTGTTCAATAGGTATATTTAAGAAGAAAAAGAGAACCGCAGATTGCGGTTCTCTTTTTTAGTTCTAATTTGCTTCCTCAACCGTTAATTCCTGAGGAGTTGTAAGGGATTCCCGGTAGGCGATCGCGGCCTTATGAATCTCTTCTTTGCGCTTTCCTGTGAGGCGGTAGAACAGGAAGGGCAGGCCCGCGAGCAGCATCATAACGCCGTGGAAAACGGTGTAGACCAGCAGCAGCCTGACCTTTGTGTCATAGGGCTGGTCAAGATAAATCGCTTTTTTCACGCCGTTGACGATCTCATCAACGGGCGGAAGATATTGAATGAAGGATTTATTTCCATAAAGAATCATCGGGGCGAACGCATTGCCGATAATACCGCTGAGCGTTGAGCCGATGCCGATGACAAAGGCAAGGCTTGCGTCAAGGCGCTTATGGGTCTTGACCTCAAGGTCTTCAAGAATGTCGGCCTGAAACATGCTCGGCAGCAGATTTGACGCGCCGAACTGCAGGCCGATCAAAAACAAACAAACAAAAAACAGCACCTGAGAGAATGCCTGGTCAGGGTGTTTGAAGGAATTCAGGCCTGCGAAAAAAGCGCCGGTGTTGGCAAGAACAGAATAGCAGCCCGAGGCGATGTAGATTTGCTTACTGTTGAATTTTTTCAGCAGGGCGCTCACGATCATCATGCCCACAAAGGTGCCAATGCCCGTGGGCAGGCCGAAGAATATGTATTTGCTTGTGTCGCCAAGCAAAGCCGCCGCAAGAAAAATGCCCATATATGAAGCGATGCAGCGGAAGTTCTTCAAAAATTCACTTGAGAGCACGAGCAGCGCATAAGGGTTATGCACAATGTCCCAAAAACCGAGCAGGGGGTTTTCTTTTTTGCTGCTGTATGCCACCCGTTCCCGCACGATGCTCACGCCGAACAGCATGCTCACAAGCGCAACAACGGCGCACAGGGCGGCAGAAATAATATAAAGAAATTCTTCCGTGTTGATCAGCTTTGTCGCTTTGAGAACCAAAACGACCACCAGCGGCGCGGAATTGGCAATGGCGTTAAAAATGCCGCGCAAAGAGAGGATTTTGTCACGTTCTTTGTTGTTTTGTGTCATGACGACGCCGATATTATTGATCGTCCCTGTAAAATGCATAGCCGCGGCATGCAGCACACCGACGGTGACCAGGTATGCAATCGTCATTGCCTTGGGCATTTGTGGCGTGACAAACATGAAGACGGTGAGCACGGCGGCAGGCACCGCTGCCACCGCCACCAGCGGGCGGAACTTTGATTTGCCGGGTTTCGGCGCACGGTCAATGACCATGGTGTAAAAAAAGCTCAGAGCAAAGCAGGTGACGGAACAAAGTACGTTTATCAACGAAACAGAGGAGCTTTCCAGCTTGAGCACATTCACAAGATAAGCCTGACGGTAATTGCCCACCATTCCCTGCATGTTTGTAAAAAAGAATGTGCTCATTAAAAAGATGATGAGTTCTTTGTTCGGAACCTGTTTTTCAATTTTTGATTTTGACATATTTGCGCTCCCCCTGACTGTTATTGAAGCATATCTTGCATATTATACAACCAAAAGCATCTTGTGTAAATAAATTTGTTGAACTATGATAAAATATTATTTCTTGCAGGCCGGCGTTTTGCAGCCATAGTCGTCCTGTGAACGAAGACATTGGGCGCAAACAATGTCGCCGGTACGAGGGAGGGGGGGAATGTGCATAAGTTTGCATAAAAGCACAAGATTATGACGAACCTTGTCACATTTTGAAGGGAATTATTTTTGATTTATTCACATATATGTACCATAACTGTAATGATATTATCATATTATTAAATCACAGCAAGGGCAAACAACAATTCTTTATTTTTGATAATTCCTTTTCATTTTATTTTCTCTTCCCCAAAGGAAAGCGCGGGCATTTGCCCGCGCTTTCCTTTTGCCAAAAAAAATTGTGCTGCAAAACGGCAGGCTAACAAGATCCGTTTAAATTCGCCTGAGCGCCTGTAAAATAAAGCCTCTCATCTATTTTTCTATCATTTTTTATAACCATATCGTATTATTATGCAGAAAAACGCATACAAGTCCCCTAGGGATCGCATGCGTTTTTCACGGATATTAATAAATATATTTTTATAAAACTTTCTGTGTCCACCCGAACGGGTCGGCGATTTTGCCCCATTGAATGCCGGTCAGTGTGTCATAGAGCTTCTGCGACAGCGCGCCGATTTCGCCGTTGTTGATGGACATATGCTTTTCGCTCCATTTCAGCTCGCCGATGGGGGAAATGACCGCCGCCGTGCCGCTGCCGAACGCCTCTTCAAGCTTGCCTTCATCCGCAGCCTTTGCAACCTCGTCGATCGAGATGGGGCGCTCGGTCACCGTCAGGCCCCATGAGCGCAAAATCTCTATGCAGGACATTCTGGTGATGCCGTTCAGAATGCTGCCTTGCAGGGCGGGCGTGATGATTTCACCGCCGATTTTGAAGAACACGTTCATTGTGCCCACTTCTTCGATATATTTGCGGTCAACGCCGTCGAGCCAAAGCACCTGCGTATAGCCGGCATTTGCGGCTTCGTCCTGCGCTTTCAGGGATGCGGCATAGTTGCCGCCGGTTTTTGCAAAGCCCATGCCGCCTTTGACCGCGCGCACATAGGTGGATTCCACATAAATCTTCACCGGATTCAGCCCCTCGGGATAATAGGCGCCCACAGGTGAAAGAATCACGACAAACAGTAAATGGTGCGCCGGGTGTACGCCCACATGCGGATCGACCGCAAAAATAAACGGGCGAATATAAAGGGATGTACCCTCTTCGGTGGGAATCCAGCTCTCGTCAATTTTTACAAGCTGTTTAATCGCTTCGAGCGCAAAGGCTTCGTCAAAAGCCGGAATGCAAAGCCGCTCATTAGAAATGTTCAGGCGCTGCATATTTTTTTCAGGGCGGAACAGCAGAATTTCGTTATTGGCCGAGCGATACGCCTTGAGGCC
>JAISXG010000079.1 GCA_031270605.1 Oscillospiraceae bacterium
GATGATTTTTCAAATACTATCAATAATATGCAGGACAATCAACAAAATCCAAACACACAAACCTCTCATTCTTATCATCAAACAACGTCTGAGTCAAAATACTATGAAAATACACAAAATTCATCTGAAAAGCAACCTATTCCTGCAAATCGTCTTGATAAACTGCCAGACGGAAATGCCATCATAAAAGCAGGAGTCGTTTTGTTTTTATCCTTATCAGCATTTTTCGCTGCTTTGCTGGGGGCATCTGTCCTTTCTTATAATGTTGCCAAACATTTTGGTCTTTCAGAGGACGCAATCTATTTTATTGTTTTTTTTATTGCCCTTGCTGTTATTGTTTTTTATGCTTGCTTATTTATCGTTATTCGTGAAAAGTTTCATAAGAATTTGCCGCAATTTTTCACCAAAGGCACCATTGCCGTGAAAAAGCTTGAACCCCGCAGGGTGCGTGTCAATAAACATCATTATGAATGGCGTAATTTTTGTGTTTTGACGATTGTTCTTGAAGATAAGACTTGTATGAATTTTGATACGCCTCCGGCGATCTATGATGCTGTGCGGAAAAGAGATTTTGTAAATGTAGTTTATAATAAGCTGTCTGACAATAAATTTGTTATTGTTAAACTCAACCGATAGCAAGGCTTGATCTGTTTCTTGAAAAGTTATATAAAACGATTCATATTTTGGCGTGTTTGTATACCTGCAATAGCGCCAAAACACAAAGAACTCTCATTTTATTTTTTATGTTTTACAAACGGCACAAAGCTTGTTATAATAATAAAGAAATTCTTGTTTTTATAAAGGCTGCGAAATAATTTTACAGAAATGGGTGAAAACAATGAAAACGCTTGTGGTTTATTATTCTTTGGAGGGCAACACGGAGTTTATCGCACAACAGGTTGCAGACAAATCGGGCGCGGATATTTTCAAACTTGAGCCGCAAAAAGAATTTCCCAAACAAGGGTTCAAAAAATATTTTTGGGGCGGCAAAAGTGTGATTTTTGGTGAGAAACCGCCGCTGAAAAACACAACACCCGATTTGAATTTGTATGACAGCATCTATATCGGCACGCCTGTTTGGAGCGGCAGCTTTGCGCCGCCGGTCAACACTTTTCTTTCGCAGAACTCGTTTGAGAATAAGCAGATCAGCCTGTTTGCCTGCCATGGCGGCGGGGGTGCCGACAAGTGTTTTGAAAAAATCAAGAGCCGGTTAGCCAAAGACACAGTTGTGAAAACCATAGATTTTCAAGACCCGCTTCATGCAGAAAAAGACGAGGTGCTCAATAAAATAGATGCATGGCTGCATGCCTGAACGCAAAAAGAATTCGGCGCCTGCAAACGACGCGGCTTCTTTTTTGTATGGCAAAACGGCATTTGGGCTGATTGAGCGATGCCGGAGAGGAAAAGCTTGTTTGTGGGGCTTGACAAAGCCGGCTTTGTGGAATACCATTTTATTATACTAACTCCCGATTAAAAAATTCTAAAAAATCAAGCGAAAACTTTGACATATATGGTTTTGCGCGGATTTTTTAGTAAGCTTTTTGTGAGGGATTCGTGTTACTATCAGTCAAACTGATTTTTATGCAAACAATAGCGATGAAAGCTGTTTTAAAATTGAAAAACGCCGGTAATTTGAAAGGATAGTTTATGTTTGATTTTGTTCGTGTCGCAGGCGCCGTACCGCTTGTGCAGGTGGGGGATGTGGATTTTAATCTCGCCCAGATTCTCTCAAAAGCGCGGCAGGCGCAAAAAGAGCGGGCGGATTTGCTTGTGTTCCCCGAGCTGTGCATCACGGGCTACACCTGCGCCGATTTGTTTTTTCAAGAGAATCTGATCGAGCAATCGGCAGGCGCGCTTGCGGAGATTCTGCGCCAATCGGCCGGGTGGGACTTCACCGCGCTTGTGGGCGCTCCGCTTTCGATTTCTCACCAGCTTTATAATTGCGGCGTTGTGGTTCAAAAGGGCAAGATCGCAGGCATTGTGCCGAAAACCTTTTTGCCCAATTACAGCGAATATTATGAGAGAAGATGGTTTTCATCTTCAAACGACCTGCATGAGCGCGCGGTTTCATCCGCTGCTTTCGGCATTTATCCTGCTTATGACGTCCCCGTCGGGCGGGATTTGATTTTTAACATCAACAACAAATTCAGGCTTGGCGTTGAGATCTGCGAGGATCTGTGGGCGCCGCTGCCGCCGAGCACGTTTCTTGCCCTCGGCGGCGCCGAGGTTGTCGCGAACCTCTCCGCAAGCAATGAAATCATCGCGAAACGCGGCTACCGCCGCGAGCTTGTGAAGCAGCAGTCCGCAAGATTGTTCTGCGGTTATGTCTATTGCTCGGCAGGCTCCACAGAATCCACCACAGACCTCATCTTTTCGGGCAGCTCCCTGGTTGCCGAAAACGGCGTGCTGCTCAAAGAGAACGGCAAGCTGATTGATTCGGATTATTTGCTGGTGACCGAAATTGACCTCGGCAAAATTCGTGCGGACAGGGCAAAAAATAAAAGCTATAAAGACACGGTTTCTCTCTATGGCCTGCATGAAACGTGCCGTAAGGTTGACTGCGGCGACGCGGGCAAAACGCTTTCGGGCAACGGTGATTTCTATGCGGTAACGAAACTGCCCTTTGTGCCCGCAACCCAAAAAGACCGCCTTGAGCGCTGCAAAAGCATTTTCGAAATGCAGGTGGGCGGGCTGAAGAAGCGCATTCTCGCCGCGAACGCAACGGTGGTCGTCGGCGTTTCGGGCGGGCTTGACTCCACGCTCGCGCTGCTTGTGTGCACAGAGGCCATGCGGCAGCTCGGCAGGCCGCTCACAGACGTGACCGGCATTACCATGCCCTGCTTCGGCACATCAGACAGGACCTATCAGAACGCCCTCACGCTCATGCGGTCGCTGGGCGTCACGGCAAAGGAGATCAACATCAAAGAGGCATGTCTGCTGCATTTTGAGAATATCGGTCACGACAAAAACCGGCACGACGTCACCTTTGAAAATGTGCAGGCGCGGGAGCGCACGCAGGTGCTCATGGACTATGCGGGCAAAATCGGCGCGTTTGTGGTGGGCACGGGCGACCTGAGCGAGCTCGCGCTCGGTTGGTGTACCTATAACGCCGACCACATGAGCATGTACGGTGTGAACGCGAGCATCCCCAAAACGCTGATTCGCTGGATGATTGACAGCATCGTTCAATATAACGTGTTTGAGGAGAGTACACAGGTGCTCAAAGACATTATCGACACGCCCATCAGCCCCGAGCTTTTGCCGCCGGACGCGGAGGGCCGCATCGCGCAGGAGACGGAGAACATCATCGGCCCCTATTCGTTACACGACTTTTTCCTTTTTTATGTTGTTCGCTACGGCTTTACGCCCGAAAAAATCTATTATCTTGCGAAAAAGGCGTTCGCGGATGACTTTGATGAAAAGACCATTCTGAAATGGCTCAAGGTGTTCTACCGCCGTTTTTTCTCGCAGCAGTTCAAGCGCAGCTGTTTGCCGGACGGCGTGAAGGTGGGCAGCATCTGCCTTTCGCCGCGCGGCGACTGGCGCATGCCGTCGGACGCTTCGGCCGCGCTGTGGATGCAAAGTGTCGAGGCGCTTGAAGCACAGGCAGAGGAATAAAATTTTTTTGCAGTCAACAATAAAAACCTCCGGGTGCTTTTTTATAGCATCCGGAAGTTTTTTAGTTTTTTCATAAAATAGTCCGCACCTTTTGCGGCAAACTATTTCTGTTGGAAGAAATCAGTTCAAAGATAAATTTTCCCAACGGGAAAGGATGGATATGAGAATGAACATGCGCTTTGACGCGGTGTATTACGAGCCTGCCGCGCTTGATTTTGAATTGGGGCGGATGCTGCAGGAAAAATATAAAGATTTGCCTTGGGTGCTTGTTGAAAGCCACAACCGCATCCCCGAGCTGACGGCTGCGGAAAATAAAGAATTCCCCAAATTAAAAAGGCACCTGATTGTGGGCCTGAGAAAAACCCACAACTATGTGCCGAACCACAAGGTGTCTGACTGGCTGGTGCCGTTCACATCATCAGGCTGCAGCGCCATGTGCTTATATTGCTATCTTGTGTGCAACTATAACAAATGCGCCTATCTGCGATTGTTTGTGAACCGCGGGCAGATGCTGGAACGGCTGCTGAAAAAGTCGCGGGCGGCCCCTGTGCCGCAAACCTTTGAAATCGGCAGCAACAGCGATTTGGTGCTTGAAAACGTGATCACAGAAAACCTGCCGTATATAATTGAGCACTTTGCCCGCGAGGGGCGGGGGAGCCTGACTTTCCCCACAAAGTTTGACATGGTGGAACCGCTGCTGCATCTTGACCACCGCGGCAAGACGATCTTTCGCATGAGCGTGAACCCGGAGGATATCATCCGCCGGGTGGAGTTGGGCACCTCGCCGCTGGGGGCGCGAATCCGCGCGCTCAACGACATTGCCGGGGCCGGCTACCCCGTGGGGCTGCTGATCGCGCCGATTATCCTGCTGCCTGACTGGAAACGGCTCTATCACGACCTGATTGCACGCCTTGCGGACGAACTCAGCCCGAGAGTGAAGCAAGGCAGCCTGATTGAAATCATTTTGATGACATACAGCTATGTGCAGGACGCGATCAACACAGACGCGTTCCCGAACGCCGTGCCGCTGCTTGACCGCGCGACTATGACGGGGCGCGGGCGGGGTAAATACTGCTACCGCAACGATGTGCGCGCCGAGGTTGAAGCGTTTTTGCGCGAGGAGTTGGCGGCATGCTTGCCGGATATGCCGATTTTATATATTTCATAGCAAACTCAGCGTATGCTTTGGGGGAAGTCAAGTAAATGCCCGGGGTTCGTGCGTGCCTGCACCGCGCGCAGACGTTCGGCATTCCCGCCGTAATAGGCGCGCATATAATCAACATTCTCGAGATTCGGAAAGTTGACATAGGAGCCCAGCGTCAGTTCCTGCAGCGCACGGTAACGGGGTGAAAACCATGCGAGGTTGGCCGGTTTTGCCGACGGCTTTTCCCAGTCTGTTGACAGGGCGATGATGTTGAGCGCGTCGCGGTAGAAAAATGCAGTTTCTGTGGGCTTTTTTTCACTTACGGCGCAGCCCAGCCCATAGAGCGAGACGGCGGCGCGGATGGAACCTTCGGCGATGCAGTCCAGCAGGGAAACGATTTTCAGCGCTTCCTGTTCAGAGAAGGGCATATAAGAGAAGCGCCCGCCGTTTGTGAACCATTCATAGGGCGGATAGCCGCTCTCCACAATACGAATCGCCTGCAAAAAGGTCATTTCTTCAAAAATACCGCTCATGCCAAGCGAAACAAACGGTTCGAGCGAAGCGCGTGCCTCGGCTTCGCCGCCGTAATAAACGCCCCAAAAGGTAAGCCCGCGCGGCTCTTCGGGCGAGTGAAAAATCCTGCCGATGGGGGTGAAGCGGCAGTCCTCCGTTAAAAGCCATTGCTGAAAACGCCTGATGAATTCCGCCGCTGCCTCTTTGCTCACGTTTGACGCGTTCAATTCCACATAGGTCACGTCAAACAGTCTGGGGGGCAGGCGGTAGGTAAGCGAGGTCGTCACGCCGAAATTGCCGCCCCCGCCGCCCCGCAGGGCGAAAAACAGCTCTCTGTCCTCCTCTTCACTCGCAATATGGCGGCAGCCTTGCGCGTCGATTAAGGTTGCGGACAGAAGGCTGTCGCAGGTGAGGCCGAACATGCGCGCCGAAAGCCCCCAGCCGCCCCCGAGCGTCAGGCCGGACACCCTGACGGTGGGGCAGGTTCCGCTGGGGAAAGGGTAGCCGTAAGCGCCGAGTGTTTCATAGAGCACCCGGTTCGTTACGCCCGGGCCTGCCGTGAGCGTGCCCGCCTGTTCGTTGATGCTGACAGAATCCATGCAGCTGACGTCAATCACGTCGGCGCAGGTGCCAACCGAGAAACCTTCATAAGAATGCCCGCCGCTGCGAACGCGCAGGGTGCGCCCGGAGTGCCGCGCGGCGTATATCGCGGCAGCCGTATCACCCTCGTTTGTGCAATAGGCGATTGAGGCCGGCAGCTTTTGTATGGAGCGGTTGAACACCTGCCGCGCTTCGTTATATTGCGGCGAGTTCATGAAAATGACCGAGCCGCAGTTGTTTTGATCCATATATCTCATCCTTGCTGTGCACGCAGCTTGCGTTAAATGGCATGTTTGTTACTAACAGAATATGCGCAAACCGTACAAGCGTGCAAAGACGAAAGGGAACCGTCGGCATGAAACAAACAATGGCGCTTCATGCCGACGGTTTCCACGATATCAGAAAGATTCAAGTTATAGTCGATTAACTTGAAAAGCATCCTAAAGATTGTGAGGATATTTTTTGTTTTGCAATGCGCCCGCCGTCTGCAGGACGGGCAACACAGCAAAACGGAAAACAGGCCGCAAGCTTAGGATTGTTTTGGGGTTAATTGACTACCAATACTCTTTCCCTGAGAAACGCCGCAACCGCGTCGCCGAGTAAGGCGTAACCCCGGGGAGTGTAATGGCAATAGTCGAGATACCAGCTTTCGTCCCGTTTTTCCATGAGGGAAAACAGGTCGTTGATTTCCACACCCTGCGCCTGCGCTGCCCTGATTGCCGCCGCGTTATATCGGCGCAGCTCTTCGGTTGTGCGCGGATTACGGGCGTCGGCTTGCTTGTTTGGGTTCATCGGCGTGGTTGTTGCGAAATAGATTTTTGCGTTTACAAACAGGCGGCGCAGCTGATGGATGATTCTGCCGATGTTCTGCTCATAAACCGCAAGGGGCGTGAGGGGCAGGTCTTCGCCGTTCCAATGCGCGGCGTCCCAATGCCCGCAGTTGAAATACACGGCGTCCACCGCCGCCGGGTCGCACAGTTTGCTCCAGCTGTAAAGCGAGGTAATGACAAACTGCGTGCTGCGGCAGTTGTCGCCGGGGAAGAATACGTTTGCGACGTCGGCAAGCGCCGCTTTCACATGCCCGCAATAGCCGCAGCGAATGGAGTCGCCAATCAGCAGAATATTCTTTTTGCCGTTTTCCAAAACGGCTGCGGCACTGTTTGGGCCGTCTTCAAGATGGGGTGACTGGCGCATGAACCGAACCTCCCGCAATAGATGCAATAATTTTCTCACTATCTTATCATAAAAAAATAAAAAAGTCTATTGTAAAGGTTGACCGCCCACGCTGTTTGGTTATTCTTCGCTTCACGGTAAATAATAAAAGAAAAAGATCGGGGTGAAGATTTTGCACCTGTCACTTTGGCAAGACACATCGCGGCTCCCTTCCTTCGCGCCCCTCGAACGTGACGAGCGCACGGACGTTTTGATAATCGGCGGCGGCATGGCGGGCGTTTTATGCGCATATTTTCTGCAAAAGGCGGGGGTGAATTACCTGTTGTGCGAAGGCGGCACAATCGGCAGCGGCACAACAGGCAAAACAACCGCCGTGCTTTCGGCGCAGCATGACACCTTATATTGTGACCTCATCAAACGTTTCGGGCAGGACAACGCAAAGCGCTATTTGGAGGCGAACCTTGACGCGCTGGCGGAATTTCAGCAGCTTTGTTCATCCATCGACTGCGATTTTGAGGAGAAGCCGTCTTATATTTATTCTTCGAACGACGCGAAGCTGATGCGTGACGAAACAGACGCGCTGCGTTCGCTCGGATTTACGGCGGAGCTTGCCCAAAAGATCGCGCTGCCTGTGAAAAGCGCCGCGGCGGTGAAGTTCCCCGGGCAGGCGCAGTTTCACCCTTTGAAATTTCTCGCCGAAATCGCAAAAGACCTGAATATCCGTGAGCATACGCAAGTCAAAAAGGTAGACAACGGCACGGCCTTCTGCGGGGAGCATAAAATTCAGGCGGACAAAATCATCGTCGCCTCGCATTTTCCGATTATCAATACGCACGGGCTGTTTTTTGCAAAGCTCTATCAAAAGCGTTCTTATGTGATCGCGCTTGAAGGCGCGGCGGAGTATGACGGCACGTTTGTCGACAACCGCAAAGGCGGCATGTATTTCCGCAATTATAAAAATTTGCTGCTCATCGGCGGCGGCGACCACAGAACGGGCAAGTGCGGCGGCAATTTTGAAGAGCTGCGCGCCTTTGCGAAAAAACACTATCCCGGCGCACGCGAAAAATACGCGTGGGCCACGCAGGACTGCATGAGCCTTGACGGCGTGCCTTATATCGGGCGCTACAGCGACGGCCTGCCGAATGTATATGTGGCGACGGGCTTCAACGAATGGGGCATGACCAGCTCCATGGCCGCCGCGAAGATTCTCACGGCCTTTGTGACGGGGCGATACGATCCGCATGCCCTGGCGTTCAGTCCTTCGCGCAGCATGCTCAGGCCGCAGTTGTTCGCAAACATGGGCGCAACGCTGCTTGACTTTCTTTCACCCACGGCAAAGCGCTGCCCGCACCTTGGATGCGCGCTCAAATGGAACCCCGTTGAGCACTCGTGGGACTGCCCCTGCCACGGGTCGCGCTTTGCGAAAAACGGCAAACTGATCGACAACCCCGCAACGGGGGATCTGCGCTTGAAATAACAAAGCGTGACGGGCGGGATATCCGTTGGCTGGCGGGGCATAAACAAGCGCATTTGCGCATATTGTTTAGTATAGTCAAACCACTTGAAAACCAAGGCGTCTTTGCGGTCTATTTTCCGCCTGTTGTCGTTAGGCTCCTCTTCATACGCAAGTATGCTTTCGTCGCCTGCCTAAACAGACGAAAAATATTCTCGCAGATCCTACCTCGCTTTTCAAGTGGTTTAACTATAATTTGATGGGACAAATTATGGGGGTGAGCGTTTGAAAAAGAAAATAAAATGGAAACCGCTGCTTGTCTGCGTTGCGATTCCCGTGCTTGCCGGTATCGTGTCGGGCTTTTTGACGCGCGGCGGCATGGGCACGTTTGAAAACCTTTATAAACCGCCGCTCGCGCCGCCGGGGTGGGTTTTTCCGGTGGTGTGGACGGTTCTGTTCGTGCTGATGGGCGTGGCATCCTATCTTGTTTTGACTGCCGACGCACCGCAGGAACAAAAAAGCAAGGCCTTGAAGGTGTATGCCGCGCAGCTGGTGTTTAATTTTTGCTGGTCGATTATCTTCTTTAACATGCGGCAGTATTTCTTTGCCTTTGTCTGGCTTGTGATTTTGTGGGCGCTGATTCTTGCCGCGGCAATTTTGTTCGCCCGCGTTTCAAAGCCCGCAGCTTATCTGATGATTCCGTATCTTCTTTGGGTCACGTTCGCCGGGTATTTGAATTTTGCGATCTATCTGCTGAACTGAAAAGTATAAATATGCCGTTGAAGGCCATGCATCTGGGATTTGGGCAGATGCATGGCCCTTTGTTTTTTGTTGACATGCAAAACGAGACATGCTATCATCAAAAAAGGTTATGTCATTTTTTGGGGAAATCAATGTGATTAAAGGGCTTTTGCGGCCTTGGGGGAATCGGGCGGCAGGCCCGGAGGATGAGAAGGGAATGAGACAATGAAAAGGCAATTGCAGAAAAGCAAAGACAGGCTCCCGCTGAAAACAAAGCTCGGCTACGGCGTGGGCGCCATCGGTCTTGACATGAGCTATGGGCTTGTGACCTCGTTTTTCATGAATTACGCGACGGATGTGCTGCTCATCAGCTCTGTTTTTATGGGTGTGATGATGGCTTTTGCGCGGGTGTGGGACGGCATTAACGACCCGCTGATGGGCGTGATCGTCACAAACACAAAATCAAAATACGGCCGCTTCCGCCCATGGATACTCGCGGGCGCGGTTTTGAACGCGGTCGTTCTGTTCGCCATGTTCACAAACCCGGGCTTCACCATCGTGAAGGGCGGCACAGAAACCGGGCTTTATATTTATATCGCCGTCGCCTATATTTTATGGGGGACAAGCTACACTTTGATTGACCTGCCGTACTGGTCGTTCATTCCCGCCCTGACAAGCGACCCGCAGGAGCGCAACGTGATCGCTTCGATCCCGCGCTTTTTTTCGGGCCTCGGGCAGCTGACGGTCATGGGCGCGACGCCGCTGATTCTCAAAGCGTTTTCGGACGTTGAGCAGGGCACGGTTTTTTCGCGCTGGGCGCTTGTGATGGGTGTTTTATTCATTATCGTGGCCGTGATCACCGTTGTTTCCACCAAAGAAAGAATTGTGCCGAAGCAGGAGAAGGCTTTAAAGTTTCGCGAGGTGATCAGCACCATTCGCGCCAACGACCAGCTGCTTGTGTTTTTTGCGGTCGCCGTGGCCTTCAACCTCGGCTGGTATTTAATGAACGGCCTTGCCATGTATTTTTTCAAATATGTGACCGAAAACGAGTTGCACCTCACGATTTTCGCCGCCGTTTCGGGGGCGGGTCAGGCGATCGGCCTGTTCGGGCTTTCGTTCCTTGCGAAAAGAATGAGCAAGCACAAGGTGGTGAAACTCTCGATTCTTGTCACCATCGCGGGCTATCTCGCCATGTTTTTTGTTTCGCAGACGCCGGATTTTAGTCTGGTGCTTTTCTTCGCGTTCCATTTTGTCGCCTGTCTCGGCATCGGCTGCATGTTCACGGCCGAGGCCTCGATGCTTGCGGACATTGTGGACTACGGCGAATATAAAACGGGCGTGCGTTCAGACGCTGTGACATTTTCGGTGAAGAGCTTCCAGATGCAGTTCGCGCAGACCATACAGGCACTGATCATCGGTTTTGGGCTGTGGCTGTTCAGATATGAGGAAAATGTCTTTCCCCAGCCGGACCTGTCAAAGCTCGGCATCAATGTGATGATGTTTTTGATCCCGCCCGCGCTTGCGCTGTTGTCGCTGATCGTATTTAACCGGAAATATAAGATTCATTCAAAGCTGTATGAAGACATTTGCGATGCAATGCAAAACAGATGCTGATGACAGCGGAAATCCGCAAAAAACAGCGCCACTTGAAAAGCGGTGCTGTTTTTATGTAGAAATGGGCAATTATTGAAAAGAAAGAGTGTCGCTGTTGTCTGCATTCATTTCATCTGTTATCGCAAGGTCCTGTTCTTCGCGGCGGTAGCCAAACAGCACCGCGCAAATCCAAAGCACCGCCACCAGATAGACAATCGCAATCCCAATGGAAATGGCTTGGCTGTGCGCGAAGTCGGGGTAAAAGGTGATGATTGCCGCCAGTGTACCCAGCAGGGTGAGCGCCGTGCGCAGCGTGCGGATTTTTTTCGCTTGGGTGCAGCCGTGATGCTCCGCGATAACCGCCAGATCCGTGAGCAGCTGAAAGTGAAAATAAAGGGCGATGACACTGGTGAACAGATTTATCCAGAACAAGTCGATTGTGCCGCCGAGCAAAGCCATGCCCCACGCCGCCAGTTCATAAAGACCCAAAAGAATGCCCAGCGGGCGCAGCAAAAGAGCCGAGGGCTTATATGCGCCGACAGCGCCGAGCGCGCGGTAAATCAGCAGATAGCCCGCCCAGTTGGGGATGATGTTCAGTGTGCCGAGGTTAATGTTG
The DNA here is from genome assembly GCA_031270605.1 of Oscillospiraceae bacterium. Taxonomy (GTDB): domain Bacteria; phylum Bacillota; class Clostridia; order Oscillospirales; family Acutalibacteraceae; genus JAISXG01. Next base: position 11,452 of record JAISXG010000079.1, read on the forward strand.
ACATGCAGGAAGATGTAGCCCCAAGCAATCAGGCCGATAGCGTCTATGTATTCTATGTATGGCTTCGGTTTCATTCGGCGTTCCTCCTCACAATCACTTCCTCCTGCAGCACTTTGTCAAAATATATTCGGACTGCATAGGCTTCGGGAGGTATCTCTGGAGTTTTGATTGCAGTATTCTGACGGTAGTCATAGCTTCCCTCCAACTCAATAATGTTCCCCTTCCAGCGGTCAAAGGACAGGCGTCGTGATTGGAAACTGCTGCCGTCGCTGCCGTTCATCCCTCTTGAGTTTACCCGTAAGTCACTTTCATCGTATGAAAAGTGGGGTATTTCGTCGGCACCTTTGAGAGGGCAGGCAATCAGTGACACCATGTCGATTTTTGCAAGCTCTTCATCAGAACCCATTGGGAGAAAAGTGACATAATAAACGCAGTCCGCGCTGTCAAATTTGGCATCTGGCTTCGCGGTTCTGCTGATGTTGTAACCCATATCAAGAATAGGTATTTCAGACTGGGTTTGCTCGCGGTTGTTGACAGAATAACATGACTGGTAGCTCACATTGAGCAGCCCTGTTTTGCACTGCTGGGAAACGCTCATTTCAGACGGCAGCGTAGAAGGGTCAAAAAACGATGTTCTTTCCGGGCCTTTTATGATTTCAAAATCTCCGTTTGGCGTGACCCTCCAGCCGCGGTCTCTGCTCGCCGTAATCGGTAAAATGTAATATAAAAAACCTTGGTTATATTCGGAGCTATCGGCATCGCTGCAGAAAAAGACAAGGTGAGCAGTGAAGGAGCCGCCGGGCTGCCTTGCGAGGTTTAAAATATAATATTCGCTTTCAAACGGGGTTACCCCAAGTTGCTCACTCAGAGAAATAATACTTTTGTAATCAGACACGAGTTTTGCCTGCTCTGAGAGAGGGCTTGCGGCGGCGAGATAGGCCGGGTTTGCGTAAAGCAGGCCCTTTGCGTAGGTGTCCAGCGCGCCGGCGAGGGTGGTGCAGCGCCGCAGCCGCGCGCCTGCCATACCATACGAAAAAGCAAAGCTGTCCTCAGAAGCAAAACTGGTTTCAGGCAGCGTGACGGCTGAGGCGCCGAACAGCGCGGGCAGCAGCAGAACAACGCCGATGCAAACAGAGACCAGCGCCATGCCGCGCGGGTATTTTTTGAAGCGGGCGATTGCGAGAATGCGCTGCGAGATATATTTGCCGCCGTTTGAAAGGGAGGTCGTGCCGGGCGCGCGCGGGTAGCGCTCGTTGGTCATCGCGAGCAGAATGCCACCATATTCCCGGCGTTCTTCGCCTTGCAGGCGTTCGAGCACCCGCTGGTCGCAGAGCGATTCCATGTCGTTGCCGATTTGGTTGAAGACGAATCGCAAAAATGGGTTGCACCAGTGCAGCGCGCGCAAAAGGCTCCACAAAACGCTTTGCAACGCGTCTTTGTTACGGTAGTGCAGCAGTTCGTGCAAAATCACTTTTTCGTCGGGCAGCGTTTCAAGGGGGAGCGCGAGAACGGGGCGCAGAATACCGCACACAAAGGCCGAGGGCAGCCCACCGATGGCGACCACGCGGCAGTTTTTCAATGAGTAGCGTTCGCACACCTGCGTAATGACCGCCTGTTGCCCGGCCGTGGCCGGTGTGCCGCGGCGCAGAATGCGGCGCAGGCGGATATAACCAAGCGCATACCGCAGCAAACAGGCGAGTACCCCTGCGATATAAACCAAGAACAGCCAGTCGGTAACGCTCTTAGGGGTACCGTTCACCCACGGCAAGGGCGCCGCGGTATGAAGCGGGGCATAAGGGTTTGTATAGTTTGAGAAAAGCAGGTTTTCGGCCGCGCTTTTGGCCGTTTCAAGCAAGACGCTCACCTGCGGCAGCAGAAAGCGCCCGAACAGCCCCGCGGGCAGCAGCGCACGCAGCGCGAGCACGTTCCAGATACCATATTGCCAGCGGGGCGAAAGTTTGTCGCGCAGCACATGTTTGAGCAGCAAAAGCATTGCCGCAAGCAGGGAGACCTCAAGGGTTTGAGCGAAAAAAGACCAGATGCTTGTCATTGTTCAAATGCGTGCCGCAGATGCACACGCTTCTCCTTTTAAAGATTAAGAAATAAAAATTAAACATCCATGTCATCCAGCAGACCGCGCAGATGTTCGCGCTCCTCGGCGGATATTTTGGACTCTTTCAAAAAAGCCGCAATCAGATCACCCGCCGCGCCGCGATAGACCTTGTCGAGCAGCTTGCTGCGCTCGCTGCGCGCGCACTGCTCGCGCGAAACGGCGGCGGAATATTGATGCGGCTCGCCGCTGCGGTCTATGACGACGGCCTGTTTCGCCTCCATGCGGGTCAGATAGGTGTGCACGGTATTGCGGCTCCAGTTTGTGAGGGGCTTGAGGGCGTCGACCACTTCGCCGAGGCAGAATGTGTCTTTTTGCCAGAGAACCTCCAAAACGGTCCATTCGGCGTCTGAAAACAAAATCATAAGAAAACCTCCTACTCATGTAGTATACTACACGGGTAGGAGGTTTTTGTCAAGCATTTTTTGGTTTGTATAGTCTTTGGTTTTGCATCGGCGGGGCATACGCACAAATTCCGCACGATCCTCCGCAAGAAAGGCCGTGCCGCCGAAAATTCTCCCAAATGAATTTAAGGCGGGGCCAGTCTGCGGAAAAGGTGCGGAATTTGTGCTCGCAGCGATGAAAGAAACTGAAAACTGTTATAATACTAGTCCCCCATAAAAAGCTTACTGAAAAATCTGCGCAAAATCACATATATCAAGGTTTTTGCTTGGTTTTCAGAGCTTTTTTGATCGGGAGTCAGTGTCGGGAATCAAAGCGCTGAGGGCGCTTGCAAACGGGCAATAAGGGGGGTTAGGATACCAGCATGGAATTCATTCTCTCGTCGATTCGGATTTTATTATCGTTTGAAAGCGCGCGGAATTTCAGAATCAGGTTGACCTCCTCGGGCGTGAAATTTTCGGTGGCGTAGGGGTTTTTGACGTTTGAAATGCCGAGCAGATAGTCCAGACTCACACAAAAAATTTTAGCCAGTTGAATCAACGTTTCAATGGTTGGCTGCGTGTGGCCTTTTTCATATTTTGAGACGGCGCTGGGCTTTAAATTGATTTTGTCCGCCAATTCAATTTGCTTGAGATCGGCGTCTTCCCTTAATTCACACAATCTTTGCGCAAAGTCCATTCCAGAGCACTTCCCAATCGTGATAATATAGCCGCACCGCTTGCGGCGGCTCATGAAGCCGATACCCGCGGCAATGCGAAAACGCGGGGCGTTTTCCTTAATATTATACATATTGTAACATGATTTAATTTTAACATTTTTAAAAGAGATTTTTAGAATTGTGTCGAAATTTGAATTATATGCTTTTTATTTTCTAAAATGTCACGTTCAGATATCTCAAAAGGAAATTTTAAATGTTTTGGATAATCGGAAAGAAGAAATTATGGATTTAATATCTTCTGTACAGAGTGTATCATACAAATGACAAAAGGTGTTCATGTTAGAACGATATTGGTATATAAATTATAAAAAATATAGCAATATGGTAGATAAAATAAATTATTTTTTATATTCACAATTAAAAGTTTTGGTCAAGCTTTTTCAAAAGCTTGCGGGGGGCGGGGCGGAGCCCCGGCTTGCCTTCCGCGGAGGGCGAAAGCTTTCCCTCCCCAACATCAGGGATTTCCATGAATTCATTTCTTGAAAGTATATATTTTTGTTTTAGTAAAGCAAAATTCTCAGTTTTTTACAATAAAATTGTTGTATTTCAAGTGAAATATATTCCACTGTTAGCGTAATTTTAGAGTGTATAACAGATTCTGTGGTAGTATTTTTATAAAAAGAGGTGATTTTATGAAACCTTTACATGAGTTCCTCCGAGATATTAAAGAGGATCATGATATGAACCAAACTCAGGTTGCCCAAGCGCTCGGAATCTCTCAATCACATTATTCAAGATATGAAAGAGGGGAAAACGAACTGCCGGTCAGACATTTAGTTGGGTTGGCAAGGCTTTACAATGTGAGCACGGATTATATATTACAGTTAACAGAATATAAGCATTCTTTGGATACGCTTATGAAACCGTTTATAGAAGGTATTTCAATCGGGAAGTTACTGTCAAATATCGTTTTATTAAATAATGACCGCAAAAAGCTGTTAATAAAGTATATTAACTTTTTAAATAATGGGGACGATGATTTTTAATTTGATATATATGAAGAACTGTGGTTCCTGCGGAGCCATGGGGGAGCTTCCGCGGGCGTTTCACTCTCCTGTGCTAAGGATTACGGAGAATACCGCCCTTCCCAGATAGAAGGGCGGTGTTCTTTTTCTTTTGGGGCGCGCGGTGTTCCATGTGCGCGAATACACCCTAATAGGACAGCCCGATCGATTTGAAAAGCTTGTCAAAAAATGTGAGCACCGGCGGAATCTGAACGCCCAAGGCCGGCAGAACGGCGATTGTCAGCGCAATCACAAACACCGTGAGAAAAGCCGCGATCGCGCGCCCCCTGCGCTGCAGGATCAAAGGAACCAAGTCGATAACGGCGATCAGGGCAAAGCCTGTCAGGATCCATCCCATGCGTGCTGCACCTCCTGTTTTTGTTTTTGTTTTTCAGGCTGCTTTTTCGGCAGTTTTCGTATTTTTGCGATAACCAGCGTCAATATGGGTATCACAATTTCAAATATTCCCCAGAAAAAGGGCATCATTTCCTGTGATATAACAACGTGCTCCACGTTGTTCGGATAGAGTATGGTGCCGTAGTAAACCACAAAGATTCCCACGATCAGCGCGAGGTTTTTATATTTTTTGGTTTTGAACATCTGCGCTATGGCGATGGTGGAGACATAGCACAAAACCGCCACCTTAAAGAACAACAGCATCATCAGCGCGACCGCGAACAGAATTTCGACGCGGCTGAGCGATTCCCCCAGATGGATCAGGCGCATTGTCACAAGCCCCGGCAGGGCGAACATGCGCATCGTGTTGCCGAGCACCGCAATGTCGCGCATCAGAACAACCAGAAGCGTGATCATTCCCATTCCCACGCCGAGGAACCAGCATTTTGTGGCCGTTTTGCGCGAAAGCTTCACGCTGGGGGTCAGCATTAAAAGCACCACAAGCTCCCCGATGGGTATGGTTGCAATGATGTGCGTGCTATGGATGTACTTTATGGGTTCCAGCTGGAACATCGGCAGGAAGTTTTTTAAATCGATTTTGTCGAAGAGCAGTAAAGTGCTTATAAAAACAATGAAAAATTCAGTGATCGTGAACAGCGCGCTGTAGCGCGTGACGACCTTGACGCCGTGCCGCACCGCCCAAACCACCACAAGCACACAAAAAATAGCTAAAATCATACTGGGCGTTTCGGTCAATACGGTGATTTTTGTAAAGTCCCCGAGGTCGGTCAGGTTTAACGCGGACAGGGTGAGGAAAAACCACACATAGCCGACGCCGAGAATTTTTCCGACGACCGGCCCGTATACCGTGTCCAGCATCCCCAGAAGCGTATTTTCGGGAAAGTTGACCATAAGGCTCCGGTATACCAGAATCAGCGGGATGCAAAGGACGCCGCCGATCAAAACGGGAATCCATGAATCATGCTCTGTAATGGAGGATAAAAAGGCGGTCAGAAGCGCGGAGGACTGGAGGAAAAATGCGATTGTATACATAAAACGCGTGCTTGAAATTTGTGATTGGTCTATTTTCATTTCATGTGTTCCTCCTTAACCCTCCTGCGCGGCGGGGGCTGAGGCTCCTGTTCCCGCGGGTTTTCCGCCGTCTTTTTGGGCAGCTTGCGTATTTTCGCTATGATAAACATCAGCAAGGGGATCCAAACTTCAAAAACTCCCCAGAAAAAGGGGATAACGTCCCGTGCCGAAGTGGATTGCTCCACTGTGCTCGAGTAGATGATCGGCCCGTAGACCACCACCAGAACCCCGATAATCAAAGCAAAATTTTTATAACTTTTGGTTTTAAAGAGCTGCGCGAGAGCGATTGTGGAGGCATAGCACAGCACCGCGACTTTAAAGAACAGCAGCATGGTCAGCCCGACCGCAAACAGGATTTCAATGCGGCTGAGCGCTTCGCCCAGATTCACAAGGCGCATGGTCACAAGCCCCGGCAGGGTGAACATCGGAAGCGTGTTGCCGAGGATCATGATATCGCGCACCAGAATCGCAAACAGGGTGAGCATGCCCATTGTGACGCCGATAAACCAGTATTTTGTGGCGGCCGTGCGGGAAAGCTTCACGCAGGGCGTCAGCATCAGCATCACCACAAGCTCTCCCACGGGAATCATTGTCATGAGGTGCGTGCCCTGGAGATATTTGATGGGGGGCAGCTGAAAAGCGGGCAGCAGGTTGTTGAAATCCATCTGGTGCGCCACGAGCACAAACGTCACCGCCACAATGCCGAATTCAATGAACGTAAACAGGGCGCTGTAGCGGGTGACGACCTTGAGCCCGTGCCGCACGGCCCAAACCACCACGAGGGCGCATAGAAGCACAAGAACCACATGGGGTGTTTCCGTCATAACGGTAGCTTTTGCAAAATCTCCAAGGTCTTTTAAATTCAGGGCTGCCAGAGTGAGGAAAAACCACAGATACCAGACGCCGAAAATTTTTCCGATGACCGGTCCGAACACCTCGTCCATCATTTCCAAAAGAGTTTTTTCAGGAAACATGACCATTAATGTTCTGAATAAATAAACAAGAGGCATGCAGCTTATGGTGCTGAGCACGACCGGTATCCAGGAATCCTGCTGCGCGACGCTTGATAAAAAGGCGGTCAGCAACGCGGAAGACTGGAGGAAGAATGTGATCGTGAACATAAACCGCGTGCCCGAGATCTGCGATTTGTCTAGTCTCATTTCATGGCTTCCTCCATTTCCAGGGATTGTATGATCTGGCCGGTTCCCAGGATTTTCAGATTCGCATCGACAGTCAGCTCAATCGTCGGATAGATTTCATCCCACCGGTCTTTGATTTTTTCCCACTTTTTGGGATGCCTTTGCTCCAGGGTGGCGCTGATTGCCAACATATCGGCGTTCAGGCCCTGGGAGATCTGAAAAGCCTCTGTGACGGTTTGTTTCATTTCTTCCTGCGCCAAATCTTTGAGATGCGGTATCAGGTTTTGGGGCGTCATATTGCCGAAGCCCTCCATCTCGGCGATACTTGCCCCCCCCTCCATGGACAATTTGACTTTTACGACGCCGTCGTCCGATATCGTCACTTCTCTTTTGGTTTTCAATTTGCTGACGTGCAGGATCGCTTTATCGATACCCTCCTGAACCTTGACGTTGAATTGACTCACGTCGCCCATCGCCCATATATAGCCCAGGCTTTGGTCGTTGTCCAAACGGCCGACCAGCTTATCGCCCTTGAATATCCCCATGCCGACCGTTTTGATTTCCTTTTTGTCCTCTTCGCCCACCACCGCGATAATCGGCATCATGGGCGCGACGGTTTCCTGCAGGAGCCGGCTGACAAAATCCAGCATGCGAACCTGCAATTCCACAGATACCTTAGAGAGGTCCTCCAAAAGACCGGCCACAAACATGCCCGACAGGGGATCTTGGTCCAGCGTTCCTGTCAGCACGTCCGCCGCCCTGCCTTCGACGATCGCGACAGGGACTTCAAGGCGTGCCTGCTGGTCACGCAGAAACAGGTCGATGTGTTTTTTGACGCCATGCTCGGCAACTTCGATTCCGAACAGCCGGATCGGGTTATGCTGCAGCAGCAGTTTGCGGTTGCTGTTGCGGTTGAATTCCCGGATCGCGCCCATTATGGTGTCGTTGACCGTATTCAAAACGATCGTGGAGCTGCCGCCTGTCTGGGCTTCGCCCAGGCCGGCTTCCCCCTTTCGCTCTTTGCCGATTTGCATCGTAACGTCGACCTGGTCCGGATCGTCGGTCGCGTCGATCGCGATTCCGGTGACGATGAAAAGCTTGTCGATTTCCCTGCTGTCCCAACAGCCGCTTAAAAGTCCCGGAAGCATCATGAAGATCAGCAGAAGCGCAACGATGCGTTTTCCTTTTGTGATCATGATTCCCCTCCTTCTTGCGCGTCGTCCTCTTGATGCTTATCGCTGGCGAAGGGGCGGAGGGGCGGAATAAAGAAGTGCCCGCGGGTCATATCGCCGCGCGCAATGCCCTTGGGCCGCCGCGTCATTGCCCAGAGCGGCGCGCGAATCAGCGTGTCCTGCATATCCCGTGTGTTGGAGAAGCTGTCGAAATAGGGGACGCCGAAGGACTCAAGCGACGCGAGGTGGACCAGCATGCCCAAAAAACCGAAAGCAACGCCATAAAGACCGAGCACTGCGGCGGGAATCATCATGACCACACGGAGCATGGATCCGGAGTCGGTCTGGCTTGGCACCAAAAAGCCGGCAACCGCCGTGATGGCGATGGTAATGACCATCGGCGCGCCCACAATGCCCGCGCTCACAGCGGCGTCGCCCATGATCAGGGCGCCCACGATGCTGATGGCCTGGCCGACGGGGCGCGGCAGCCGCACGCCGGCCTCCCGCAGGATTTCAAATGCGAATATCATGATCAGCGCCTCCACAAACACGGGAAACGGCGTTCCCTCACGCGCTTTGGCAAACGTGAAAAGGAGCGTCGTCGGAATCAGCTCATGATGAAAAGAATTCAGGGCGATATAAACAGCCGGGGCAAATACGGTGATGAAATAAGCGATGAAGCGGATGATGCGCAGAAGGCTTGCATACATAGGGCGCACATAATAGTCTTCCGCCGTTTGAAAGCTTTCGATAAACAGCATGGGTACGGTGAGAACAAAGGGCGTCCCGTCCACCACGATGGCGATACGCCCCTCAAGAATACGCGCGGCGACAACGTCGGGCTTTTCGCTGTAATCAACTGTCGAAAAAGGCGAAAAGGGGGCATCTTCTATATATTCTTCAATGTATCCCGATTCGAGAATGGATTCCACATCCAGCTGGCTGATGCGGTATTGCACCTCTTCCACGATCTTCGGGTTCGCAACCCCCTCAAGATACATCAGGCACACGGTTGTCTGCGTTTTTTCGCCCACCTTCAGCTGCTCAAGCTTCAGCTGCCCGTTACGGATTTTCCGCCGGATGAGCGAGGTGTTTGTGCGCAGGTTTTCGGTGAAGCCCTCGCGCGGGCCGCGCACGACGGTTTCTGAAGCGGGTTCTGTGACGCTGCGTTTTTCCCAGCCCTTCGTGTTGATGACAAGGCCGCCCATGCAGCCGTCGACCAGCAGAACAGTCTCACCGCACAGACAGCCCGCGGCCAGCTCTGAGAGAGCCTCTTCTTTTGTCACGGTGGATGCACAGACAACCTCCTGTTCCAGAATATTCAGCAGGTCCGTGTCATCCGGGTCCTCTTTTTTGCCCATGCCCCAAAGCATCAGCGGGCGCAGGATGCCGTCTGTCAGCGTGGGGTTGTCTATCATGCCGTCAAAAAAAACGATCGCCGCTGAAAATTGGCTTTCGCTGCCGAAGCGAATGGAATGCACGTTAAGGTCCTGACTGTCGCAGAGGATGTTCTTTAAATTTTTCAGGTTTTCATGAAGGCTTTTTTGTATTTTGATTTCATTTTGTTTTTCAACCTTCGTTTCCTCGTTGGCAGAATTGCCGCTTTGGTGTTGGATGTTTCTGTAACTTGTCAAGAAACGCAGTTTGCGTATCAGATAGCCAAAAAGCAAATATGATCAAACCCTTTCCTCAAGATTCCGATATGGATATTTGGTCAATTGGGTGAATTTGTATATATAGTATTGTCACTATTTTCAGGGAATATCCTATACTTTTGACGACAAATGGGAAAGCAAGAAAAAATATGTTAATTTGTAATATTTAGGATTTTTTAATCAAAATATTCAATAGAAAAAAGGCTTTCAAGCCATTGCCTGAAAGCCTTTTATTTTGTCGTATTGTGCGGATTCAGCGCTCTTCCCTGAAATAATTCAGCCCGCAGGACGCCGGCTGCTGATTCTCTTTGCTTTTGCGAATGGAGGTGATAATGAGCACGATCGTGGTGAGCAGGAAGGGCAGCATCTGATAGATCGGCGTCGGCAAAGTGACAACGCTTGCGGGGACATAGTTTTGCAGCGAGGCGAACATGCCGAAAATCAGCGAGCCCACAATCGCCCTCGCGGGGTTCCAGCTCGCAAAAATGACAAGAGCGACCGCAATCCAGCCATAGCCGTTGACAACGCCGCCGGAATGCCATGTGCCGTTGCCCGAAATCAAAGACATGTACGCGCCCCCGATGCCGCAAATGCCGCCGCCGAGAATCACATGAATATATTTTTGAACGGTCACGTTGATGCCGGCCGCATCCGCTGCGGCGGGGTTTTCGCCGACGGCTCGCACATTCAGGCCACGTTTTGTATGCTTAAAATAGAGATAAAACAAAACAGAAAGGATCACGGCAAAATAAACAAGGATGTTATAGTTAAAAAGTAGTTTTCCGACATAGGGGATGTTTGTCAGAAACGGAAGGTTCAGCGCCGAAACCTTTTGGTTAAGTGAATCAGAGATTTGGGGCTGCTTTGTCACGCTTGTCATCGCATAGCCCAAAACCTTGGCAATGCCGATGCCGAAGGTCGTCAGCGTGAGGCCGGTGACGTTTTGGTTGGCGCGCAGCGTGATCGTGAGAAAGGCATAAAGCGCCGCTCCGAGCGCGGCAAAGGCGAAAGAAGCCACAAGAGAGAGCAGCAGGCTGTCTGTTTTGAACGCCACATAAAAGCCCGAAAACGCGCCGAGCCACATCATGCCCTCCACGCCGAGGTTGAGGTTGCCGACCTTTTCGGTGATGATTTCGCCCAGCGTGCCAAAAAGCAGGGGCGTCGCTGAAATAATAGCCGCATAGAGGAAGTTGATGAACGCATCCATATTAAAATTCACTCCTTCTCCTTGCTGTTATTTTTTTTGAATACAAACTTATATCTTGTGAAAAACTCCGTGCCGAGGAAGCTGAAAAGAATGATTCCCTGCAGGACGTTGGATGCGTCGGCCGAGAGGCCGAGCGAGGTCTGCATAACGGAGCTGCCCTTTTGCAAAATGGCGAACAGCAGTGAAACAAGCACCATACCCAAAGCGTTGAATTGCGAGAGCCATGCCACGGTGATGCCCGTGAAGCCCACGCCGCCCGTAATGCCCTCTGTGAGGGTGTATGTGCTCGAAACCTTGATCATGCCCACCATGCCGCAGATGGCGCCGCTGAGAAACATGGTTCTTAAGATGATTTTTCCAACGTTCATGCCCGCGTAGCGTGCAGTCGGCTGGCTTTCGCCCACAACGCTGATCTCATAACCCTGCTTGGATTTTTTGATATAAAAATGCACGAAGATCACCAGCGCCGCGGCAACCAGCAAACTTGCGTGAAAGCCGCCGATTTCCCACATCCTTGCGGATTTGTCGAAGTTCCCGATACTTGCGAAGCCGGGCGTTCTCTGCCACGGGCCGGAAACAAGATACTTTAGAAAATAGAGGGCGATATAGTTGAGCATCAGCGTGAACAGTGTTTCATTCGTACCGAATTTGATTTTGAAAATCGCGGGCAGCAACGCCATCAGCCCGCCGCCGAGCGCACCGGCCACAAACATCAGGGGCAGCAGGATAAAAGAGGGAATAGCGCCCGGATTGTCTGTGCTGTAAAGAGCGAATATGGTTGCAAAAATGCCGCCCATAATGATTTGGCCTTCGCCGCCGATGTTCCAGAACTTCATGCGAAAGGCAAGGGAGAGGCCAAGTGAGGTGACAATCAAAGGCACAAAAAAAACCAGCGTCTGTTTGACTGCGGAAAGCGGGTCTCTTTTGTTGCCCGCAAATGCGCCCTTGAAAATCTCCGCATAAACCTCAATGGGGCTGTGGCCCAAAAGGGCAATAAAGGCGCCGCCCGCCACGATCGCCAGCAAAAAGGCGGCCGCCCGCAGCAAGATCAGTTCGGCGCGGGAGCGTTCCCTGCGTTTTGCAATGCGCACAAGCGGCTCGTGCGTGCGCGTTCCGTTTGCAATCATTCTGCATCCTCCTCCTGCTGTGTTTTTGTTTCACCGGTCATCAATAATCCGATCTCTTCTTTTGTCGTCGTCTTCGCGTCCACAATGCCGGTGATTTCACCGTGGCACAGTACCAGAACGCGGTCGCAAAGACCAAGCATTACATCGAGGTCCTCGCCGATGAAAAGAATGGCCACGCCCTTTTTCTTTTGTTCGTTCAAAAGGTCATAAATCTTATAAGACGAATTGATGTCAAGGCCTCGCACGGGATAGGCTGTGATCAAAAGGTTTGGGTTGCTTTCGATCTCGCGGCCCAAAAGAACCTTTTGCACGTTGCCGCCCGAAAGGTAGCGCACAGGGGTTTTGATGCTGGGGGTGACGATTTCAAGCTTCTCGACCAGGCTTTGCGCCAGTTCTCTCGCGGGCTTGTGGTTGACGAAGGGCGATTTGCCGTTTTTATAGGATTTGAGAAGCATATTGTCCGTAATATCCATGGACGAAACAAGCCCCATGCCCAGACGGTCCTCGGGGATGAAGCTCATGGATATGCCCAGGTTGATGATCTCCGCGGGCGTTTTGCCCAGAATATTCTCCTCATGATAGAGCACCGCGCCTTTTTCCGCAGGCAGCAGCCCCGCAATGGTTTCACAAAGCTCTTTTTGCCCGCTGCCAGCAACGCCCGCAACGCCGAGTATCTCGCCGCCGTTCAAGCTGAAGCTGACATCCTTGAGCGCATAAACGCCGTCGTTATTTTTCACCGAAAGCCGGTGCACTTCAAACATGTTTTTCTCTTGTTCGACCCCGGGGCGCTCGATTTCAAGTGAAACCGGCCGGCCGACCATCAGCTCGGTGAGCTGTTTGGGGGTTGTTTCGGCGGTCTCGACAGTCGCGATGCTCTCGCCCTTTCGCAGGACCGTCACGCGGTCGCTGATTTCCATAACCTCGCCCAGCTTATGGGTGATGATAACGATTGCCGCGCCGCTCTGCTTCATATTTTTCAGAATCGCGAAGAGTTTTTTTGTTTCCTGAGGTGTGAGCACCGCGGTGGGCTCGTCAAGAATCAAGATGTCCGCGCCCTGATACAGCACCTTGAGAATTTCAACCGTCTGCTTCTCGCTGACTGACATTTCATAGATTTTTTTGCTTAAATTTATATCAAAACCAAAGCTTTCACACAGAGCGGACAGCTCGGATGGGAGCTTGGATTTTCTTGTCTTTTTTGATTTTTGATGTCGGCCCATAATAATGTTGTCAGCCGCCGACAAAACGTCCACCAGCTTGAAGTGCTGATGAATCATGCCGATTTTGAGGTCAATGGCATCCTTTGGGGCGTTGATCGTCACAGGCTGCCCGTTGATTTGAATTTCACCGCTGTCAGGGTGATAAATGCCCGAAAGCATATTCATGAGCGTTGTTTTGCCCGAGCCGTTTTCGCCTAATATGGCCAGGATTTCACCGTGGCAAACGTTCAGGCAAACGTCCTTGTTTGCCACAACCTCGCCAAAGGTTTTCGTGATGTTGTTCAATTCAATCGCATATATTTTTTCTTTCAAGGGAGTTCCTCCGTTTGCAAACAGTTTTTAGGAATATGTTTGCCCCAGATATTTGAAAGGGGGCACATCAAAAACGGATGTGCCCCCTGCGTAATACTGATTTCCGTTTTTTAACGGTATTCAGTATAAAATGCAGTTGTCTGAAGAGCATCGGCGTGTGTGCGCTGTCAGGAAAGTGTTACACCCTTGATGTAGTAGTTGATGCCTGTCTGGATCTGGCCGTCTGACAGTTTTTCACCTTCACCGATAATCTGTTTGCCCGTATTGTCAAGGATGGGGCCTGTGAAAACAAACAGCTCGCCGCTCTTGATTTTTGCTTCCGCTTCGGCGATTTTTTCCGCGGTGCCGGCCGCCACAATGGATTCATTCAGGGCGGAAAGGCCAACCAGCCCAACATTATAGCCCTCAAAATAGTCTTTGGAAATCCATGTGCCGTTGATAACCTGCTGAACGGCCGCTGTGTAGTACACACCCCAGTTCCAGATGGGAGCGACAAGGTGCGCTTTGGGGGCCGCTGTTGTCATATCTGAGTTATAGCCCACGCCGAACACGTTGTTTTGCTGCGCGGTGGTTTGAACGGTGTCAGAGTCACAATGCTGTGAAAGAACAACGCAGCCCGCGTCGATCAACGCCTTGGCGGCCTGGCCTTCCTTGACCGGGTCATACCACGAGCCGGTAACCTTCACAAACACTTCGCATTCCGGATAAACGGACTGCACGCCCAGCGCAAAAGCGTTGATGCCGCCGGTGACTTCGGAGTTTTTAACGTCCATCGCCGCAACAAAACCGATTTTGGGCGTGCCGATCTCTTTTGCTTTGAGGCCGGCGGCGATACCGGAAAGGTAACGCGCCTCATAGATTCTGCCGAAATAGTTGTTGAAGTTTGAATTGTTTGATTTTGAGCCGGAGCAGTGAGAGAAAATGACCTTCGGATTCGCAGCCGCAAACTCTTCCACGGAATCCATGTAGTTGTAGCTTGTTGCGAAGATGATATCGCAGTCGGCGTCAACCAGTTCCTGCAAAGAGGTCTTTACAAGCTCGGTCTCCGTGTCCGGAACTTCGTCTTTTTCAATGATCTGAGCATCCGTGAGGCCAAGCGATTCTTTCATTTCCTGAATACCCTTGTGGTGAGCATAGGTGTAACCGGAGGTTTCCTGAATGCTTGTGATGTGCAGAACACCGACTTTGATATCCTCTTTTGCAACCGCGTCAAAAGCTGATGTTGCGGCCACTGTTGTGCCGGCGCCTGTCGTGGTGGTGGTTTTGTCGTCCGCGGGCTTATTACAGCCGAACAGCGCAAAGACCAGAGCGAATGCCATGACAAGTGAAACGATTTTGAACAGTTTTTTCATGCTGCTTCCTCCCAAATTATGGATTTTTATTTTCAATAACAATCATTGCGCCGAAAGACAATCTCACCGTTGTCCATCGATGCGATCATTGCCAAAGACGAAATGGGAATGCCGCGGCTGCGGAATTTGTCGCCGCCGCCCTGAAACACTTTTTCGATCGCGATGCCCACCCCGGCAAGGGATGCGCCCGACTGCCCGAGAATGTCCGTCAGCCCGGTCAGCGCGGCCCCGTTTGCCAGAAAATCGTCGATGATCAGCACACGGTCGGCAGCGGAAAGATAGCTTTTTGAAACATGCATGGTATATTCGGAACCCTTTGTAAATGAAAAAACCTCCGCAGTGTAGAAATCAGGCCCCATGTTTTTGCGCTGCCCTTTTTTCGCGAAAACGACGGGAACGTCAAAAAAGGCGGCCGCCGCGCAGGCGATGGGGATACCCGATGCCTCTACTGTGAGGATCTTGGTAATGTGTTCATTGGAAAAAATGCGGTAAAATTCTTTGCCCATTTCCGCGATCAGCTTCACGTCGATCTGGTGGTTGAGAAACATGTCGACCTTCAGAACATTGCCGGGAAGGACAATGCCTTCTTTGCAGATGCGTTCTTCAAGAAGCTTCAAACAAAACCACCTCTTATCATAAAAAATAAAAAGCATCCGGAAAAGAGCCGGTGCCGAACCCTTTGTAAAAAAGCGGCAGATCAAAACCGCAAATTACCATTTTAACGACTTGATTATACAATAAGCTTTTTGTAAAATCAAGTTAAAATGAACAGAATTTTGTCTGTTTGTGACATTTCTGCGTTTTGAACAAGGATGTTTTCAAAATGATGAAGGATTTTATCGTTCTATAAAATAAAAGCTAAAATATTATTATAAATAAAATTGAGTTCGCAAGTTTATATTCGCATAATAGCTAACGCAGCAGAAAGAATCTTGTGTAGTTCAACCAAAAAACAAACTGGAAATTAATTATATGTAAAGATGATTGACAATCAAAAATAATTGTTTTATGATTAATATAACGATATCTGTCCTTTTTTCAGGCTGCTCAAAAAGCTGCACTTTTTGATAACTGTTCAACTGTTTGGACAAAGGCCGGTATCAATATGTTTGGAGGTGCAAAATTTGAAACGTTCAACCCGGCTATTTTGTGTTTTATTGGCGTTCTTATTTTTGTTTAATTTAATGCTTCCGGCCGCGCAGGCCATTGGCTATGACAACAAGGGCAATATTGTGATGACCAAGGATGAAGCGGCAACGCTGGTTCTGGATTATTTGGACAAAATGCTTGCCGAAGACGGCGAGGAGGTAATTGTAGATACGAAGTTGC